>JACOUZ010000020.1 GCA_016177515.1 Acidobacteriota bacterium | reverse complement strand
GTAGTACGTCATCCTCCGCTGGCTGACACCGACACGCGGTCGCCGAGCTCGCGTAGCGAATAGCCGCGGGCCTGGCGCAGTCGCAGGAGGCGCTGTCCGAAGGTCTCGTCCGGTCGCGTGCGTCGCATCAGGGTCACCGCGGTCGGGGCGATCGGCGCCTCCCGCCTTCCCGACGGTGGGTTCATTTTTCGCTCCGGCACGCCCCCCGGCTTCTACGCCGCTCCCGGACGCTCGGGCGCCGCCCGGAAGCCCTCTCGCTCCATGCGCCCCCAGGCCTTGCGGCGGCGCAGGAAGTCGTAGAAGGCCTTCACCTTGAAGAGGGCGAGGACCTGGCGGTAGCCGAAGTTCTCGAGGACGCCGGCGAGGACGAGCAGGGCGAGGTGCTCCCAGCCTGGGTAGCGGCGGAAGGAGATCTCCTCCAGGAGCACGGCGGCGACGGAGAGGAAGACGCCGAAGAAGACGGCGAGGATCATGAACAGGACAAAGAAATCGACGTTCAGGAGGCCGAGGAAATACGACAGCGCCACCATGACGTAGCCGAGGATTTCGACGAAGGGGCCGAGGGTCTCGAACAGGAGGAAGTAAGGCAGGGCCAGCATGCCGATGACGCCGTGATCGGGGTTCAGCATCATGCGCTTGTGGCGCCAGAGGCTCTGCAGGAGGCCGCGGTGCCAGCGGTTGCGCTGGCGGGCGAGGACGCGGAAGGTGGACGGCACCTCGGTCCAGCAGACGGGGTCGGGGACGAAGACGATGCGGTACTTGCGGCCGCTCCGGCGCAGGTGCTCGTGCAGCTTCAGGACCAGCTCGAGGTCCTCGGTCTCGGACGAGCCGTCGTAGCCGCCGACGGCGATCACGTCCGACTTGCGGTACAGCCCGAAGGCGCCGGAGATGATCAGGAGCGACCGGAGGCTGCTCCAGCCGATGCGGCCCCCGAGGAAGGCGCGCAGGTACTCGACCACCTGGAAAACCGGCAGCGACTTCCTGGGCAGCCCGATGCGCACCACGCGCCCCTCGCGCACTTCGCAGCCGTTGACGATGCGCACGATGCCGCCGGCCGCGACCATCTCCTGGGGATGCTCCATGAACGGCTTGACGACCCGCAAGAGGGCGTTCTCCTCGATGATCGAGTCGGCGTCCACCGAGCAGAACAGGGGATAGCGGGAGACATTGATGCCGGTGTTGAGCGCCCCGGCCTTGCCGCTCCACTCCTTGTCCACGACGATCAGGCTGGGATGGTCGAGCGAGGCGTAGATGCCGCGCACCGGTCCGGTCGGCAGCGTCCGGCGGTAGATCCGGTCGGTGCGCTTCAGCTCGAAGGTCTCGACCAGGCGCTCGAGTGTCGAGTCGGTCGAGCCGTCGTTGACCACGACGACCTCGAACTGCCCGTAATTCACGGCGAGGAGCGAGCGCACCGTCTCGACGATGGTGCGCGCCTCGTTGAAGGCCGGGACGATGATCGAGATCGGCCAGGTCATCTCCGACTTCAGGATCTGCTCGTAGTCGGAGAAGAAGGTCCGCCTGACGAAGCGCATCACCTCGAAGAACGACACCAGGAACAGCAACAGATACACGCCGTTCAGGAGGCCGAAGTAGTAGATGACCCAGCGGTTGAACGCCAGGACGATGGCGACCAGGATCGACATCCAGGTCATCGCGGACCTCCTTCCGGCCGCGGGCCCGACGCCGCCCGCGGTCTCATGGCCGGCCTCGGTCGCCCGGCCCCGGCGTTTTAAGGACATCGCCGAGGGCGCGGCGCACGCTCTCCTGCGTGGCCTCGGCCGCCTGCCGGGTCCGCTCGTCGACGCGGGCGCTGGCGGTCACCCTGTCGATGAATCGGATCGCCGCGGCGCGCCTCTCGGGGTCGGCCGACGTCAGGTCTGAAACGGATTGCTCGATGATGCGCCCCTCCTCGAGCTGAGACACCGCCATGTGCCGGGCGAACGGGATGTCGATGAGCGCCTCGCGGCCCGCCTGCCCCAGGCCGCGCAGCGCCTCGCCCGAGTTGGCGCGCACCCACCACTGGCGATCCTTCATCGCCTCGCGCAGGCTCGGGATGGCCGCCGGGTTGCCGATGCGCCCGAGCGCCTTCGCCGCCATGGCGCGCACCGGCCACTCCCGGTCCGCCAGCGCCTTGATCAGGTCGGGCGCCGTCCCGGAGTCGCCGATGAGCCCCAGCCCGTGCGCGGCGCGGGCGCGGAGGTCGGGGTCGGGGTCCTCCAGGCAGCGCTTCATCAGGCCGATCGCCCTGAGGCTGCGGATGCGCCCCAGGACGTCGAGCGCCGAGATGCGCGCGTGGCGCGGCAGGGTCTCGTAGGCCGCCAGGAGCTCGTCCACCGCCTCGGCCCCCACGTTGATCAGGATCTCGGCGACGCGGATCGCCGACCAGCGGCTCGGATCGGCGAGGGCCCGGACCAGCGGGCGGATGGACGTCGTGCCGCGGATGATCCCGAGGGCGCGCGCCGCGCGGATGCGCACCTCGGGCTCGGGATCGTTCATCAGGGCGACCAGAGGCTCGACCGCCTCGCGGCTGCGCATCAGCCCGAGGTCCTCCGCCGAGTCGGCCCGCTTGAAGCGGCGGCGGCTGCGCAGCGACCGGATCGCCCCCTGGACCGATCCGTGCCCTTCGAGGGCGGCGGTGATCCGGTCGCGGGTGTCCCCTTTCACGATGCGCGCCGCCGCCAGGAGGATCTCCTCCACCAGGCGGCGGTCGCGGCGCGACAGGCGCTTCGGCAGGTAGCCGGAAAGAGGCTTCGAAGACGCGGCCCCCAGGTACTCGAAGACCGCCGGCTCGAGCAGGGCGCGGCGCCGCCGGTCGATCGCCTCGCTCATCTCGCGCCGCGCCTTGTTGATCACGATCGCCAGGGTCAGGCCGGCGAGCAGCGCCCCGACCACCGTGACGATCTGGATCATGATCGCGCGCATCGGCTCCACTCTGTCACCGCCCCCGGTTCAGGATCTTGCGGATGCGGGCCAGGAGCTCCCGGGTGCTGAACGGCTTGATCATGTAGTCCTCGGCCCCCAGCCCGAGCGCCTTCACGACGTCCTCCTCGCGGTCCCGCACCGACAGGACCATCAAGGGGAGGTCCCGCGTCACCGGGTCGCTCTTCAGGACGTTGATCACCTCGAAGCCGTCCTTCCCCGGCAGGACGACGTCGAGCAGCACCAGGCGCGGTCTGAGCTCCGCCGCGGCCCGGAGCGCCGCGTCCCCGTCCGCCGCCTCGTGCACCCGGTAGCCGTTGTTGGCCAGAAGCGCCCCCACGAAACGCCGGACCACCGCGTCGGAGTCCGCGATCAGGATCGGCATCTCCTCCGCCATCCTAGAACCGGTACCGGAAGAAGAACCCGGAGCGCGAGTAGGTGAACCCGTTGGCGACATTCAATGCGTAATCGCTCCGAGTGTAGGACGCCTCGAACGCCGCCCGGCCGGCGGCGAAGTTGACCCCCGCGAGGGCCGATCCCCCCTGCACGGCGTCGTCGCGCGGCGCGGCCGCGCCGAGGGTGAACGCCTGGCGGCCGTACGTTCCCTCGACCCGCCAGTAGAAGCGCCCGTCGCGGTAGTCGTCCCAGATCGCCACCGTCAAGAGCTCGGAGTCGTAGCGCAGCGGATCGAAATAGCCGTTGTCCCGGTCGGCGTTGAACGTCCGGTAGCGCGCGTCGAAGACGGCCGACACCCGGGGGTGCGTGCGCGGCGCGCGCCATTCGATCGCGGCCCCCGCCGTGCGCCGGGCGTTGCCGTCCGAGTACGACGCCAGGCCCGCGCTTCCGGACAAAAGCCACGCCGGCCGGAAGCGGAATTCGATGCGCCCGTTCGCCTCGTCGGTGCGGATGCCGCGGTCGATGAGCGGGGCCGTGTCGAGCAGCACCTCCCGGCCGCCGTCGGTCCCGACCAGGAAGCGCGGCCCGACCTGGAAGCGCATGAAACCTCCCAGCGTGCCGACGGTGCGCGAACCGCCGCCGAAGTTGTCCTCGCGCACGGCGCCGAGGCGCGCGTGGAAGGTGATCGGGGCGACCACGCGCGAGGTCACGCCGGCCGACAGCGCCTGTGCCCGCGTGTCGATCTCGCTCCCCAGGACCAGGCCCGGGGCGCTGCAGAACCCCGGATCCTGGCAGCGGAACTCGGCGTTCCAGGTCGACCAGGCGATGCGCACGGTGGTCTGCGGCTCGGCCTTGAACGCCCAGGCGATGGTCGCCCCCTCGACCTGGTTGGAGTCGGTGTCGCTCGAGCGGAACGCCTCGGCATCGGCGTACGGCCGGAGCCCCAGGCGGATGGCCGCCTGGAGCTCTTTGGCGTCCTTGCTCCCGGGATGATCGAGGACGAGATTGTCGGCCTGCTCGCGCGCCGTGCGATCGAGCCCCTTCCAGTGGTTCACCCAGGCGATCCCGATCCGGGCGTCCAGGCTCCCCGGCTCGGCGCGCAGCACGTGGCGCCAGAACTGCGCCGCCTCGTCCAGCTGCCCCTGCCAGCCGCGCAGCCGGGCGCGCCCGGCGTGCGCTTCGATCGGCTCGACCTTCTTCTCCTCCATCTCGAGGAACACGGCGTCGGCCTCGGCGAACCTCCCCGCCCACGACAGAGTCTGTCCGAGCCCCAGGAGGACGCGGGGGTCGTCGGGATGCCGGTCACGCAGCGTCCGGTAGGTGTCGATCGATCCGGAGAACTCCTTCTTCCAGGACAGGACGCGCGCCAGGCCGAGCCGGGCGTCGAAATCGTCCGGCTCGAGCTCCACGGCCCGGCGGTAGTGCCCGGCCGATAGGTCCAGCTCGCCGTCCCACGACTCGATGAGCGCCGCGCGCACCAGGGCGCGAAAATGATCCGGCTCCAGGCGGACCGCCTCCTCGTAGAGCGGGCGCGCCGTCTTGAAGTCCTCCCGCGCGAACGCCTGGTCGGCCTCGCGGACGATGTCGGCGACCG
Organism: Acidobacteriota bacterium; assembly: GCA_016177515.1. Lineage (GTDB taxonomy): Bacteria > Acidobacteriota > Polarisedimenticolia > Gp22-AA2 > Gp22-AA2 > Gp22-AA3. The sequence continues at coordinate 9,485 of JACOUZ010000020.1, read as the reverse complement.
GCCGCCCGGCCGGGGCCGCGGGGGCGGCTCCCTGCGGCGCCGCGATCGCCGCGGCCGCCCAGGCGAGCCCGGCGGCGCACGCTAGGCCCGCTGCAAGATCACGGCCCGTGTGCGCGAAGGTCACGAGCGCGCCCGGCGTCCGGCCGCGCCTCACGGGGCCCCTCCGTGCGACGGGATCGCTTCGAGAGCGCGCTTCAGGATCGGCCAGGCCTCTTTTCTCTCGACCCGGTAGGTGGGCCGGTCCCAGCCGGGCCAGGCGTAGATCGGCAGGTCGGACGGCCGCGCCAGGTCTCCGGACGGCAGGCGGTCGGCCAGCCGCGCCCCGATCGGGGTCGCTCCGCCGGCCGCCCCTTCCGGCCTGACTGCAAGGGCGTAGAAGCGGAACCCGGGCGTCTCGACGGTCCCGACCTTCCGGAGGTTGCCCGGGTCGTCGTGCAGGACGCGGCGGGACGACGGGTCGGTCACATTCAGGAGCCCCCAGCCGATGCGCATCTCGATGACGTTCGCGGCCACGCCGGCGCGCCAGTCGGCGAGCGTCGAGTGGTCCCGGTCGCCCGGGTCCATCGAGGCGTGGCGGAGCGGCGAGAGGCTCCACTGCAGCGCGGGGAAGATCGTGCCGTCGCGCGCCACCCGGCGGCGGTTGGTCTCGACCCTGATCTCCATGAAGCGGCCGTCGTCGTTCTCGACCGAGCCGTACGGCCGGCTGTGGCGGTGCGTCTGGATGTCGTAGGGGACGTCCACCAGCAGGCGCGCGGTCTCCGGGCCGTCGAGGATGATGCAGAACTCCAGGCCGGCGGGGGACGCGGCCCGGTCGGTGATCGGCAGGCGGTGGTCTCCCCGGCGCGGGTCGTACGTGTCGATCCCGATCAGGTAGGCCGCCCGGCCCCAATCGGGTGTCCCGTCGCCGTCGGCGTCCAGTCGATCCACGTCCAGCCTGACGTAGAGGTAGGCCTCGTCGGACGTCACCGCCAGCCCCCGGAGAGTCCGGGCGGAATCGTGCCCGTCCCCGAACCGGCGCTCGGGCCCCCCCGAGGCCCGCGCGATCAGCGGCGCGACACCATGCCAGTCCCCCGGCCTGCCGTCGATAGTCACCTTCCAACCTTTTTCCCCCGGACGGGCGGCCAGGATGCCGTAGTGCTCTTCCGCGTCGAGGACGTTGAGCCACAACGGCTTGCGCTCCGCCGGGATCTCGAAATCGAACACCAGCCAGTTCCTCTTGAACCACTCGTCCAGAAGGGCGAACAGGATGCCCCCCGCCAGCCCCGCCTCATGGACATTCCGCATCAGGCGGGCGTCGATCTCCCCCATCTCGCGCTCCGAGTGGCCGCCGTGGTGCCACCCCTGCGGCTGCCGGTGGGCAACGCCGCGGCTGCTCGGCACGCCGACCTCGCCGATCAGGACCGGCTGGGCTCCGTGGTGGGCCTTGAGATCGCGCAGGTAGCCGATGTAGTTGCTGGGGCCTTGCGAGTCGCGGGCGCGGCCGTAGCCGGGGTCCTGGTTCATGAAGTCGGGATAATAAGGATAAGCGTGGTAGGTGGCGAAGGCGCCCCCCTGCGCCCGATCCGTCGGCACGATGTGGGTCGCGTCCACCGAGACACAGTCCTCGCACTCCCCGTAGTCCCGGATCATCTCCGCCTGGTCGGTCTCGCCCCGCCGCCCCAGCGCCTCCGCCTCCTCCGCAGGGGTCGATTCGGTCGGATGGCGCAGCGGGTCGAGGGTCGGCCAGCTGGCGAACGAGACTGGCCGCTGCTGGCGGTAGGTCGCGGTCTCGTAGCCGACGGTGTAATCCATGGTCCGGGCGAGCCACTGCTCGAAGGGTGTGGCGCCGTCCTCCGGGTGCGCCCTGAAGTAGGTCCCCAGGAACGGCTCCCGTTCCGCCCGGGCGAACCATAGGTCGTAGGTCTCGACCGAGTGCGGCTCCCACTCGCGGCCGAGGACGTAGGCGAGAACGAAGCGCGACACGTCGGCGCGGTAGGCCCCGGACGCATGCCCCGGGCGCGCCGGCAGATCGAGATTGCCGTGCACGGCATCCACCACTCTTCTGATCTCCTCCCTGAACTCCTTGACGAACGGGCCGCCGTCGTAGTCGTCCCCCTCGGGCGGCTCCGTCCAAACTCCCTGCACCAGCCAGAGGGGCCGCGAGGCGGTGGCCCGGTTGTGTTGCAGGAGCGCCGCGTAGAACGGCGGCGGCAGAAGCGTGTACAGGCGGACCGAGTTGGCCCCCAGCTCCGCAACGTCGCGAACCCACCGGCCGTAGGTCGCCTGATCCGGAGGGAATTCGGCCGGGAAGCGGCCGGGAAGCGCCACCCCCATGTTGACGCCCTTGACGAACAGGGGCCGGAAGCGCCCGCCGCCCACCCCGCCACGGGGGCCGCCCACCCAGAACCGGCCATCCCGCGCCCGGGCGATCACCTCGATCGCGGCGTCGGGCGGAGCGCCGGGGCGCGGCCTGCCCTCCCGGCCGCCACCTCCGGCGGCCGGCATCGCGATGAGCGACAGGCAGAGCAGACCTCCCCGAAGGCAGACCGGCAATCGCGCAGGCGGCAGGATGGCCGAGTTCACTCCCCGACGACTCGACGCTGACGGTTTCGGCTGGATCGAGGAGCCTGCCCGGTTATCGGGCCGGCTCCCGGGTCGGATTCGCGGCGCTGTGCCGCATTGTACCGCCGCTTCCCTGCGGCGGCACCTTATACCGCATCCCGGCTCGCCTTGACAAGCGCGCCCCGGCGCTGGTAAGGTCGTTCGCTCTCCGCGTCGTCCGCGAGGTTCCGTGGCACACCCGGCCCTGCTCTGGGCCGCGTTGAACAGGCGCTTCGCCGAAAACCCGGGAATGCGGCAGCGGCTTCTTGCCCGGAGCGGACGCGGGGAGGCGGACGACCCGTCCTCCGTCGCGGCAGTCCTGGCCTCGGGGCTCCCCCCGGGCTGGGAGGAGGACGCCCGCGAGGAGCTGGATCGAGCCAAAAGGCATGGCGCCGCCGTCCTGACCTGCGAGGACGAGAGTTATCCACCTCTCCTGCGCGCCTCGTCGGATCCCCCGCTCGTCCTGTACGTGTGGGGCGACATGCGGCCCGAGGACGTCCTGGCCGTCGCGGTCGTCGGATCGCGCCGCGCCACGCCGCTCGGGCTCGAGGTGGCGGGGGAGCTGGGCCGCGGGCTCGCGGCGTCCGGGTTCACCGTGGTGAGCGGCCTGGCGCGCGGCATCGACGCCGCCTCTCACCGGGGGGCGCTCGACGGGGGCGGGCGCACCATCGCCGTCCTGGGATCGGGGCTCGATCGGATCTACCCGGCCGAGCACCGCGCGCTGGCGGAGTCGATCGCCCGCAGGGGAGCGGTCGTGACCGAGTTCCCTTACGGGGCGGCGCCGCTCAGGCGCCATTTCCCGGAGCGCAACCGGGTCATCGCGTCGCTCTCGTGGGCGACCGTGGTGGTGGAGGCGGCGAAGGGGAGCGGCTCCCTCATCACCGCCGACCTGGCGGCCGACGAGGGGCGCGCGGTGTGCGCCGTCCCCGGCTCCGTGGACGAGCCGAACGCCGCGGGCACGAACGCGCTCCTGCGCTCCGGCGCGATCCTGTGCCGCGGAGCGGCCGACGTGCTGGAGGACCTGGCGCCGCAGATCGTCGAGGCGGCCGGATCGATCGCGGCGGCGCGATCTCCCCGGCCGCCGCTCCCCGGGCTGGTGCCCGGGGAGGGGATGTCCCGCGCCGCGCCGGGTCCGGCGGCGCATGCGGGCCTTTTGGCCGACGAAAGGCGCGTGCTCGAGAAGGTCCCGAGAACGCGCGGCATCGGCATCGAAAGGCTCGGGGAGGCGTGCGGGTTGGCGCCCGGAGCGCTGCTCGCCACGCTCCTCGAGCTGGAGCTCAAGGGCCTGGTCCGGCAGCTTCCGGGACGCCGCTTTTTGTCCGCCGCTTGCAAATTTTGACGACAGCCACTATTTTCAAAAGATAGAGCCCCCGGGCGCGACCGAAGCGCCGGGGCGAAGGAGAGAGATTGAGCAAGTCGCTGGTCATCGTCGAATCGCCGGCCAAGGCGAAAACGATCAACAAGTTTCTCGGCAGGAACTTCACCGTCAAGGCGTCGATGGGGCACGTGCGCGACCTGCCGAAGAAGAGCCTCGGCGTCGACGAGAAGCGCGACTTCAAGGCGACCTACGAGATCCTCCCCGGCCGCAAGAAGGTGATGGACGAGCTGAAGAAGGCGGCCGGCGCGGCGGACAAGGTCTATCTCGCCCCCGACCCCGACCGGGAGGGGGAGGCGATCTGCTGGCACCTCGCCGAGGTCCTGAAGAAGACCAACAAGAACCTGCACCGCGTCATGTTCAACGAGATCACCCGGCGCGCGGTCCAGCACGGCATGGATCACCCGCAGAAGATCGACTCCAACAAGGTGGACGCGCAGCAGGCGCGGCGGATCCTCGACCGCCTGGTGGGCTACAAGGTGAGCCCGCTCCTGTGGGACAAGGTCCGGAGGGGGCTGTCCGCCGGCCGCGTGCAGTCCGTGGCGCTGCGCATCGTGGTCGAGCGCGAGCGCGAGATCCAGGCGTTCAAGCCGGAGGAGTACTGGACGCTCGGCGCCGTGCTCGAGGCCAAGGAGCCGCCCCCGTTCGAGGCGCGCCTCACCAAGATCGGCGACAAGAAGGCCGACCTCAAGACCAAGGCCGAGACCGACGCCGCTGTCGCCTCCCTGAAGGGGGCCGCCTTCGTCGTCCGCTCGGTCGAGTCGAAGGAAAAGAGGAAGAACCCGGTCCCGCCCTTCATCACGAGCAAACTGCAGCAGGACGCCTCGCGCAAGCTCGGCTTCACCGTGCGCAAGACGATGACCCTGGCGCAGCGCCTGTACGAAGGGATGGACCTGGGCGATCTCGGCACCGTCGGTCTCATCACCTACATGCGGACCGACTCGACGCGCATCGCCCCCGAGGCCATGCAGGAGGTGCGCGACCACATCGTCAAGGCGCACGGACCCGAGTTCCTGCCCGAGGAGCCGCGCTACTTCAAGACCGGCAAGATGACGCAGGGGGCGCACGAGGCGATCCGCCCGACCTCGATGGAGCTGGCCCCGGACCGCGTGAAGGGGCACCTCCAGAAGGACGAGTTCCTCCTCTACAGCCTGATCTGGAACCGCTTCGTCGCCTCGCAGATGAAGCCGGCGGTGTTCGACGTGACCACCGCCGACATCGAGGCCGGGCCGTGCCTGTTCCGCGCCACGGGCTCGACCATGAAGTTCGCCGGCTACCTGGCCGTCTACCAGGACATCGTCGAGAAGAGCCGCAAGGACTCTCCGGACGCGCCGGAGGAGGACGACGCGGCCCGGGCGCTGCCGCCCCTCGCCGTGGGGGACCGGCTCAAGCTCCAGAAGCTCGACCCGAAGCAGCACTTCACCCAGCCGCCGCCCCGCTTCACCGAGGCGTCCCTGGTGAAGGAGATGGAGGAGAACGGCATCGGCCGCCCCTCGACCTACGCCACCATCCTGGCGACCCTGCAGACGCGCGACTACGTCGAGAAGGTCGAGGGGAAGTTCGTCCCGACCGAGCTCGGATTGACGGTGACCGACCTGCTGGTGCAGCACTTCGCGGACATCCTCGACGTCAAGTACACGGCCCGCATGGAGGAAGAGCTGGACGAGATCGAGGAGGGCCGGCTGGACTACGTGGACGCCCTGAAGGAGTTCCACAAGCAGTTCGTCAAGGACCTCAAGGCGGCCACCGCCAACATGGAAAACATCAAGAAGATGGAGGAGCCGACCGACCGCACCTGCGAGAAGTGCGGCAAGCCGATGGTGATCAAGTGGGGCCGCTACGGGCGCTTCATGGCCTGCTCCGGCTACCCCGACTGCAAGAACACCCAGGAGATCACGACCGTCGTCAACGGCAACGGCGGAAAGGCGGGGGCCGCCGCGAACGGCGCCGTCGAGACCCCGGCCATCCCCGAGGTCCACGGCACCTGCGAGAAGTGCGGCTCGGCGATGGTCCTGCGCAAGGGGCGCTTCGGGCCGTTCATCGCCTGCTCCGCCTACCCGAAATGCCGCAACACGAAGAAGATCGCCATGGACCGCGAGGGGAAGATCACGGTCACCAAGAAGCCGGATCGGATCCTCGAGGAGAAATGCCCGCAGTGCGGCAAGCCGCTCGCGGTCAAGGACGGCCGCTTCGGCGAGTTCACCGCCTGCTCCGATTATCCCGAGTGCAAGTACATCAAGCTGAAGGAGGTCGGCCTCGACTGCCCGCGCGACGGCTGCCGTGGCCGCATCGTCGAGCGCCGCTCGCGCCGCGGCCGCGTCTTCTTCGGCTGCAACAACTACCCCAAGTGCGACTTCGTCACCTGGTACCGCCCCATCGCCGAGCGCTGCCCCTCCTGCGGCAACCCGTACGTCCTCGAGAAGATCACCAAGAAGGACGGCACCACCCTGTTCTGCGACCACGAAGGCTGCGGCTACAAGAAGGCCGTCAACTCCTGAGGATTCCCCGGACCGGCGGGCCTCAGTCCGGAAGCTCGTCCTGGAAGTCGCAGCGGGTCGTGTCGTCCTCCTCCAGGACACAGTCGTAAGCCTGGAAGCGGTCGCGCTTCGGGTTCCAGCGGATCAGGAGGGGCGGATCGAGGCCGGCGCCCGCCCGGCCGCCGGCCGATTCGGTGATCGGCGTCAGGCTCAAGGCGACGTGGCCGTTCGCCTCCTCGGCCCGGCCGTTCCATCCCAGGATGTCGCCGGCCACGCCGAGACCGGCCAGATCGACCAGGCGCCGCCCCGGCCCCCGCGCCTCCTTCCCGATGGTCAAGACCGGCACGACGTCCGCGCCGTCGAGGATCACGATCCGCACGCGCGAGCCGACAAAGCCGACCGGGTCGGGGCAGAAGCCGCCGGCCTCGCAGGCGGCCTTCACCTTTTCGAGCGCCGCATCCGGAAGCGGCTCGGCGATCACCGCCTCGCGCCCTTCCTCGGCGCCGAGCCGCACCGCCGCGATCACCGAGAAACGCTCCAGGTGGAGGGCCCGCTTGATCCTCTCCAGGTCGGAGGGGCGAATGATCCCCGGGACCGCGTCGCCGAACTTCACACCGGGATGCATGGCGGCCGGCGCGACCGCGGCCAGGAGGAGAAACGACAGGACGAGCGCCCGGGAGCTCATGCTCCCAATATCGGCCCCGCAATGCAGGGAATCAACTCCTCTGCTCCGGGCCATCCTTCCGGAACCACCCCGCGGCGCAGGCGGGCCGGCGCAAGTCTCACTCCTTCCCGGCCTGGACGATCCGGTCGATGAGCTTCGGGTCGTCGGGGAGGAGGCCCGATTTCGGCAGGCGCGGCGTCAACGTCGCCCAGTTCCTGTCCATGGCGAACACTTTGCGGAAGAGCGGCAGCGACTCGTCGACGCGCCCCATGTTCACGAGGGCAACGGCCCACCAGTAAATCATCTCGGCGTTTTCGGGGGAAAGCTTCGCGGCGGCCGCGTACTCGGCGAGCGCCCGGTCGTTGTCCTTCTTCTCCACCGCCAGGTCGCCGGCGTTCATGTGGCCGTAGGCGCGCTGCAGGGTGACCAGGCGGCGGAGCTCCCGGAGCGGCTCGGGGCTGTCGTCCACGCGCAGGTCGAACAGGCGGTCCTCCCACGGCCGCCCGGTCGGTTTGCCGGTGACTACGATGAGGGCCGCCGACTGCCGGCCGCGGATGTCGCCGCCCGCCGACTGCGCCGCGTCGAGCGCCGCCAGCATCCTCTCGGCGAGGTCCCCCTTCGCCGCCTCGAAAGCGCGCGACATGGCGGGCCAGACCGTTTCGTTCAGCATCAGGTTGGCCTGCACCGAGTAGTCGACCCCGACGATCTGCCCGGCCGCCCGGATGTCCTTGCTGCCGGTGTGCGCCGCCACGCGCCCCTGCGCGTCGATCATCGCCACCTGGCGCACCTCGCGGCCTTCGTCCCCGGCCAGAAGGGCCTTGAGCGCCTCGGGCGCGGTCCGGCCGGCGCGCATCAGGTCGAGCCCCAGCTTGCCGTAGGACGGATCCACGAACGACTGGGTCGCGACCGCGCCGACACCGGCCTCGGCCCACGGCACGATCGAGCCGACGTTGAACCAGTGCGACTGCACGGCGACCCCCAGCTCCCCCGTCCCGGGATCGCGCGCCACGATCGAGTAAGTGTGGACGGGCCGCCGGTGGGCCGGCGCGGGATCCGGGACCGTCCCTCGTTCTGCCGCCGCGCCCGTTCCCGCCGGAGCAAAGATCGACATTGCCGGCACCGCCGCCATCAGCCACGCCACCAGAAGCTTTCGCATGTCTCTCCTCCTTCGTCAGGTGGTGCAGGCTTACCAGGGGATCGCCTTTCGATCCTTGAAGAAGCCTCCGGTCGGGGCCACGGGCATGGTGGCCAGCCAGACGATCGTGTCGGCGCCCTGCTCCGGCGTGCGCTCGGCCTTCGGCCCTCCCATGTCGGTGCGGACCCACCCGGGACAGATCGAGTTCACGCGGATCGCGGTGCCCTTCAGCTCGTCGGCGAAGATGCGGGTCAGGGCGTTGAGGCCCGTCTTCGAGATCCGGTAGCCGGCGTAGCCGCCGTTCATTTCGCTGAGCTGGCCCATGCCGGACGAGACGTTGATGACACGGGCGCCGTCCCCTGTCTCCGGCAGGAGCGGCCGGAGAGCCTGGGTGACCCGCAGGGCCCCATAGACGTTGGTCTCCATCGTCTCGCGCACGGTCTCGATTTTCGTCTTGAACACGCCGGGCATGCCCGGAAGAAACGAACCGCGCTGGTCGATCATGACGCCGGCATTGTTCACCAGGACGTCGACGCGCCCGTACTCCTTCCTGACGAAGCGGGCGAATTCTCGGACGCTGTCGCCGTCGGTCACATCCAGCCGGGCAAAGTCGACGTCGAGGCCTTCGTCCCGCAGCCGCTGCGCCGCCACCCGCCCCTTCGCCTCGTCGCGGGCGGCCAGGATCACCTTCATCCCGCCGCGCGCCAGCTGCCGGCAGGTCTCGAAGCCGATACCCCGGTTGGCCCCGGTGACGACGGCGATCTTCCTCGTGGGCCCCATGGGCTCCTCCTCTCGTATGGGTACGGGGCGATTCTAAACGACCGCAATGGCCTTCCGGAGCAACTTTTCGCCATTCTTCAGGGGAATTCACATGAGGGGGATTCACCGGCTCCCGGCCTCGACCCGGGGCCGCTTCGCCTCCCGTGCTATAATCTGCGGCTCTTCAGGCGCAAACCCCCCGCGCAACAGCCTGGCGCGGGAGTCTCACATCATCGCGGAGCGTGTGGCCGTGAGCGAACCCCGGGTGATCATCGTCGGAGGCGGGCTCGCCGGGTCGGAGGCCGCCTGGCAGGCGGCGCGCCGGGGCCTGCGCGTCGATCTGCACGAGATGCGCCCGGTCCGGAGCACGCCCGTCCATGCCACCTCCGACCTGGCCGAGCTCGTGTGCTCCAACTCGCTCAAGTCGAACCTGCTCGACACGGCGTCCGGCCTGCTCAAGGAGGAGATGCGCCGCTGCGACTCGCTCATCATCAA
>JACOUZ010000332.1 GCA_016177515.1 Acidobacteriota bacterium | reverse complement strand
TCGCAGCCGGGAGTGGTCACGATCGGCCTGGGCCGGACCGACCGCGCCCATGGCCTGAGCGGCGCGGGCACGCACAGCCACGTCCGTTTCCAGGTGATGGAACCGGGGCTGTCGCGAGTCGCCGTCGGCCGGGCGATGGCCTGGGCCGACGACGGATCGATGCTCCCGGTCGCAACGGACTCGATCGAAATCTCTGTGCCGTAGACCCCGGCGCCCCGCGCGCCGCTATCCGCCCGCCCCTGCCTCCGGCTCGCTTTCGCCGCCGCCGAGTTCGAGCTTGAGGTTGATCTCGTGACCGGCGACGATCTTCACCTTGCGGCTCACCTTCTCGCCGCCGGGGGTCTTCAGGGCGATCACGTGTGTGCCGGCGCGCAGGTAGAGCTTGTCCGGGAAGCCGTCGAAATCGTCCACTTGGCCGCGCATGGCCCCGTCCACGTAAACCTCGGTCGTCTCGGGCGTGACGTCGAAATCGATCGCCCCGTGCGCCACGCCGGCGATCACCACCGGGCGCGCCAGGACCACCGGCCTGCCGACGACGATCGCCGCGCGAAACAGAGCAGCGCGGCCATCGTCAGGGCCGACGCGATTGCAGTCTTGAAATGCGGCCTCATCGCTTTGTTCCTCCATTGGAAGTCCCGGGCAATCTCGGTTCGGCCGCCCGTCCCGTCAAGTCGGACGCTCCGCCCCGGCCCAGGGTTGAGTTGACAGTCCCCGCGCAGTCGACTAATTTCGCGGCCTTTCGGAGGCTGCGATGGATCGGTCGCCACGGGAGCCACCCTCGCTTCGGGCCCGTTTCCGCCGCGGGCTGCGGCGCGGCGGCCACGCCTGCTGGATCCTGTTCCGGGTGAGCATCCCGACCTTCGTCGTCATGGATCTCCTGGAGAGGCTGGGGGTGGTCGAGACGATCGGTCGCGTCTGCGCGCCGATCATGTCGGCATTCCGTCTTCCCGGCGAGGCGGCGATCCCGGTCCTCATCGGCTTCGCGGTGAACGTCTTCACGGCGACCGCGGCTCTGGGCAGCCTCGAGCTTTCCGGGGGCCAGGTGACCACGCTGGCGCTGATGATCGGCATGGCGCACTCGCTGGTGGTCGAGACGGCGGTCCTGAAATCGGCCGGGGCGCGGGCCCTGAGCCTGCTCCTCTACCGGGTGCTGATGTCCCTGGCCGTGGGACTCGCGGCGTCCCGCTTCCTGATCGGCGCGGCCCCATGATCGGGGATGCCCTTCTCGACGCGGCGCTGGGCGGAGCGATCTTCAGCCTCAAGGTCGCCGCCATCCTGGTGCCGGCCCTGGTCCTGTACGAGCTGCTCGCGCCGCTGCCGATCTTCGGGCGCTGGGGCCGGGCCCTCGGTCCCGCCCTGGCGCGGCTCGGCATGTCGCCGCCCTGCAGCGTGCCGCTGGCCGCCGGGTTTTTCCTGGGGATCATCTACGGCGCGGGCCTGATCATTCCGATCGCGGAAGAGAAGAGGATCGGCCCCGGCGAGCTGCACAGCCTCGGGCTGTTCCTGTGCACCTGCCATGCGGTGATCGAAGACACCTTCCTGTTCGCCGTAGTCGGCGCTCGCGGTCCGCGGGAAGTGGCCGTCAGGATGCTCATCCTGGCGGGGGCGCGCCTGGCGCTCGCCGTGGTCGTGACCCGCGGCCGGCAGGTCTGGCTGCAGGCCCGGGCGCCGGTGGCGTAGGGGAAACCCCGCGGTTTCCCTGGATCGGCGCCCCCCCGGCCCCTATATTCCCCCCACACCGCGCGCGAGCGCTGCGGGGAGGTCCGGATGGCCGGAACGGCGGGCCGGAAGTGGGTGCCTGAGGCGGTGCCGGACGATCCTTCGGGGCAACCCGCCCGGCGCCGGACCGACCTGATCGTCGGGGGCAGCCCCGCCATGGCCCGTGTCTTCGAGCTGATCGCGGTCGCGGCGCGCACCGAGATCCCCGTCCTCATCGCGGGGGAGAGCGGCACCGGCAAGGAGCTGGTGGCGCGGGCCGTCCACTACACCGGCCCGCGGGCGGCCCGCCCCTTCCTGACCATGAACTGCGGCGCCGTCCCCGAGACCTTGATGGAGGACGAGCTTTTCGGCCACGCGCGCGGCTCCTACACGGGGGCCCACGCCGACAAGAGGGGTGTTTTCGAGGAGGCGGAAGGGGGCACCCTGTTCCTGGACGAGATCGCCGACCTCTACCCCTCCTGCCAGGTGAAGCTGCTGCGCGTCCTGCAGGAACAGGAGCTCCGGCGGATCGGCGAGACCAGGACGCGCAAGGTCGACGTGCGGATCATCGCCGCCACCAACAAGGACCTCGAGGCCGAGAGGCTCGCAAGGCGCTTCCGCGAGGACCTGTACCACCGGATCAACGTCCTGCCGATCGTTCTGCCTCCCCTGCGCGAGAGGCGCGAGGACGTGCCGCTCCTCGTCGATCAGTTCCTGCGCCAGTTCAACCACGAGCTCGGGCGGTCCATCCGGGGAATCACGCCGGCCGCGATCGAGCGGCTCCAGGCGCACGATTGGCCCGGAAACGTGCGCGAGCTGGAGAACCGCGTCAAGCAGGCGATGGTGATGGCCAAGGGAGACCTGATCGACGTCGAATGCGTGGACGTGCCCGCGGGGCCGGCGTCGGGGGACGCTCTTCCGACCTTTCGCAAAGCCAAGGAGGAATTCGTCCGCAACTACCTGGCGCGCTGCCTGCGCCACGCCGCGGGAAACGTGGCGGCGGCGGCGCGCCTTGCCGGCAAGGATCGGAAGGACTTCTACGACCTGATGAAGAAGCACCACGTCGACCCCGCCGCCTACCGGCGCTGAAGGCGGGAGGCAGCCCGGCCCGGGTGCCCGGACAGGCTCCCGGGCGCGTGGGACTATTCCCCCGCTTCTCCGGAAACCCCCACGGCCAGAATCCTGATGGGACCGTCCCTGTCGGGAATTCCCCACGTCCCCGGTAACCTTTTCTGTCATCCGCCTCCGTCAGCCCTCCCGCCTCCTCCTCCAACCCGCTGAAGACGCGCAAGTTGGCGTGGGCGTGGTGGAGGGCCCGCAGGGCACGGCTTTCGCAGAAGTGCATCCCGGAGGTTCCTGTCATGGGGTCCGCCAGGGAGAATCCGCCGCGCTCGAACGGTCAGCCGCAATCGACCGCGCGGGCAGCCCCCGACGTCGCCGGGCGCGTCCTCGCCTACTTCCGCCGGAACACCGAGGCGATGGACTCGGCGGAGGGGATCGCCCGGTTCTGGGTGCGCGAGGATCGCGAGGTCGTCGGACAGTGCCTCGCGGACCTGCATGCGCGCGGGCTCCTGGAGCGGCGCCTGATTGGCGGCACCGCCTTCTACTCCTGCCGCGGCGACTCTCCGGCGGACACGCTCCCGGCCGCCCGGACCGGCGCGGCGGAGCGGCCGGAGGCCCCGGGCCGCATCCTGGTGGTGGACGACGACCCGTCGGTGCGGACGTTTCTGGTCGCCGCCCTGACCGAGGCGGGCCACAGCGTCGCCGCGGCCGAAAACGGCGAGCGCGGCATCGAAATCTTCCAGGCCCAACCGTGCGACCTCGTGCTCACCGACGTCATGATGCCCGGCACCTCGGGGCTCGAAGTCCTGAGGACGGTCAAGCGCCGGAGCCCCGGCGTCGAAGTGATCGTGGTGACGGCGCACGCCAGCCTCGACACGGCGATCCAGGCGCTGCGGGACGGCGCCTACGACCTGATCACCAAGCCGCTGCCGGACCTCGACGCCCTGTTCCGCGTCGTCGACCGGGCGCTCGAAAGGCGCCGCCTCGCGGAGGACAACCGCCGGCTCGTCGCCAGCGTGCAGGCACGCAACGTCGAATTGAGCGAGACGGTGGCGCGCCTCGCCGCCGTCAATGAAATCGGCAAAGCGACCGCCGGCCTGCTCGATGCGGGCGACCTGTACGGTTCCCTGGTGCGACTGGTGGCCCAGCATCTGAAGGCCCGCCGCGTCTCGGTCCTGGTGTCCGGGCCCGATTCGGACACGATGATGCTCGTCGCCTCCGTCGGCATTCCGGAGGAGGAAGGCACGACCTTCAGCCTGCGGGTGGGGGAGGGAATCGCGGGCCGGGTGGCCGCCTCGCAGTCGCCCCTCCTGGTGACCGACATCGACAAGACCGAACTGAAGGCGATGCGCACGGGCGCGAAGTACCGCACCTCGTCCTTCATGATCACGCCTCTCACGGTCTCCTATCCGATCCGCTACCAGCGCCGCCGCCTCGGCGTGATCAATGTCAGCGACAAGCACTCCGGCGAGCCGTTCGACGAACAGGACCTCGAGTTCCTCTCGACCCTCGCGTCGCAAACGGCGGTGGCGATCGAGAACGCCCGCCTGGCGAAGGAGATGGATGACGGCTACCTGGGGGCGCTGGCCGCCCTGATCCAGGCGCTGGAGGACCTGCGCCCCGGGAGCCGCGGGCACTCGAAACGGGTGGCGGAGCTCTGCGTCGCCGTGGGCCGCGACCTGGGCCTGCCGGAGTGGCGCGTCGATCTCCTCATGCGGGCCGCGGCCCTGCACGAGCTGGGGCGGCTGGCGTCCCCGCCGCAGGAGGTGGAGCGCCTCCAGGGACGGCCGGGATCGTCCGGATCGCGGTGCGCGGCTTCCGTCATGGCCGTGGAGCGCCTCCTGGCGCCGATCGCCTCGCTGCGCACGGTGCGGGAGATCATCCTGCGTTCCGCCGAGTGGTTCGACGCCGCTTCCGATCCGCTGCTCCCGGACC
>JACOUZ010000330.1 GCA_016177515.1 Acidobacteriota bacterium | reverse complement strand
GCTGCGCTGCCTGGAGGTCGCGGGCGCGCCGCGGCAACTGGAGCTGTTCGGTCCGCAGGAGTTCGACGATAGGGCCTCCCATGGCGCCGCCGACTCGTTGGCGGAGGCGGTCGATCGCAACCGCGGGCGCTTCGGCGAAGCGGCGATTGTGGCCGGGCGGCGATTCGCGGGGCGACCCGGCCCACGCGCGGGCCGCCCCGCGGCCGGCGCAGGGGAGACGGCGTGACATGACCGGGTTCGTCCACCTCCAGGTCCGCTCGCACTACAGCCTGATGCGCGGCGCCGCGAGCCTCGAGGCGCTGTGCGGTGCCGCCGCCGGGCGCGGCATGCGGGCGATCGCCTGCACGGACATCGACGGGCTGTACGGAGCGGTGCGCTTCCGGGAGATCGCCCTCGACTGCGGGCTCTCGCCGATCCTCGGGGCGGAGGTGACCGCGCCCGAGGCGCGGCGCCTCGCGGCGGGGGAGAGGGCGACGCTTCTGGTCAAGACGCCGGAGGGGTACGCCAACCTCTGCCGCATCCTGACGCGGCGGCATCTCGATCCCGGCTTCTCGGTCCAGGGCGCGCTGCGGGGCGACACGCGGGGGCTGGTCATCCTGTCGCCGTCGCTCGCCGTCCTGCAGGCGGCGCTCGAGGCCCGCGGGCCGCGCGATCTGTACCTGGCGCTCGGGTCGTCGGCGGCGCCGTCGGCGGCGGAGGGGACGTTCCAAAGGCTGCGCGCGGCGCGGCGGCTCGGCATCGGGCCGGTCGCAGTCAACGACGTGCACTTCGTGGACGCGGGCGGTTTCGACCTGCACCGGCTCTTGCGCGCCATCGCCCTCAACACCACGCTCGATCGCGTCCCGCCGGAGGATCTGGCGTCGCCGCAGGCCTGGCTCAAGCCGCCGGCCGAGATGGAGCGCGCCTACCCGCACTGCCCCGAGGCGGTGGCGGCGACGGCGCGCATCGCCGAGGAGTGCGTCCTCGACGAGCCGCCCTGGGGGGCGCTCGTCTTCCCGCGCTTCGCGGACCTGAACATCGAGGGCGCGCCGGGGAGTCTCGCCGACGCGTCGGGGGACGCCGGCGGCCCGGCGGCGGGCGGGGCGCCCGTCGACTCGTTCGCCCTTCTTAAGGCGCGCTGCGAGGAGGGGGCGCGATGGCGCTACGGCGCCGTCACGCCACAGGTGCGCGCCCGGCTCGACCACGAGCTTGAGATCATCCATGACAAGAATTTCGCCGACTACTTCCTGGTGGTGCAGGAGATCGTCAAGCGCTCGCCCCGTACATGTGGCCGGGGGTCGGCGGCGGCGTCGATCGTCTCGTACGTGCTCGGCATCACGCACGTCGAGCCGATCAGGCACGACCTGTACTTCGAGCGCTTCCTGAACCGCGGGCGGGTGGACCCGCCCGACATCGACGTGGACTTCTGCTGGGACGAGCGCGACGACCTGCTCGACTGGGTGTTCAAAACGCTCGGCGAGGAGCGCACGGCGATGATCGCCAACCACGTCACCTTCCGGGCGCGCGCCGCGGTGCGCGAAGTCGCCAAGGTGCACGGCCTGCCGGACGCGGAGATCGCCCGGGTCGCCACCGGCCTGTCGCGCTACTGGGGGGCGGAGACGGCGCTCGAGGCGACCGCGAGGAGCCCGCTCTTCCGCGGCGCGGAAATCGACCCGAGGCAGGGGGGGATGCTGGCGCGGCGGCCGTGGCCGGAGATCCTGCAGGCGGCTGTGCTTCTCGACGGCTTCCCGCGCCACCTGTCGGTGCACTGCGGCGGGGTGATCATCGCCCCCGACGGCGTCGACCGCCACGTCCCGGTCGAGCGGGCGGCCAAGGGAGTGCGGGTCATCCAGTGGGAGAAGGACCAGGCGGAGGAGGCCGGCCTGGTCAAGATAGATCTCCTGGGAAATCGATCTCTGTCCGTCATCCGCGACGCCTGCGCCGCGGTGCGGGCGGGAGGCGGGCCGGAGCTGACGTACGGGGCGTTCGACCCGCTCGACGACCCGCGCACGCAGGAGAAGATCCGCGACGGCGACACGATGGGGGTGTTCTACGTCGAGTCGCCCGCCATGCGGCAGCTGCAGCAGAAGACGCGCCGCGGCGACTTCGAGCACCTGGTCATCCACTCGTCGATCATCCGGCCGGCCGCCAACGACTACATCCGCGAGTACGTCCGCAGGCTGCGCGGCGGCGCCTGGACGTCGCTCCACCCGATCCTGGACGAGGTGCTGCGCGAGACCTACGGGATCATGTGCTACCAGGAGGACGTGGCGCGCACGGCCATCCGCATGGCCGGCTTCACCGACGCCGAGGCGGACGGACTGCGCAAGGTGCTGTCCAAGAAGTGGGCCGGGAAGAAGGTCGAGGACTGCCGGCAGCAGTTCAGCCGCGGGGCGCGGGAGCGCGGCATCGCGAAGGACGTCGTCCAGGAAGTCTGGCGGATGATCCTGTCGTTCTCCGGCTACTCGTTCTGCAAGCCGCACTCGGCGTCGTACGCGCTCGTGTCGTTCAAGTCCTGTTTTCTAAAGACGCACCACCCGGCCGAGTTCATGGCGGCGGTCATCAGCAACGGCGGCGGCTACTACTCGACCTTCGCCTACGTCTCCGAGTGCCGGCGGATGGGGCTTGCCGTCCTGCTGCCGGACATCAACGAGAGCGACAAGCCGTACACCGGGAGGAGTGCTGTGGCCGGGGAGGCGCGGGGCGCCGTGCGGGTCGGCCTGATGCAGATCAAGGGGCTGCGCGACGAGGCGGTCGAGGCGATCGTCGCCGAGCGCAAGGGGGGCGGGCCGTTCGCCTCGTTCGACGAGTTCCTCAGGCGCGTGCCGATCGACCCGTCGGACGCGCGGCTTCTCATCCGCGCCGGCGTGTTCGACGGCGTCGGCTTCGGGACGGGGGATGCCCCCGACCTCGCGGTCCGCCCCCGCCTGCACTGGCGGCTCGCCGAGTGGGAGGCGAAGACGGAGGGGCGGCGCTCGGCGGCGCGCCCCCTCTTTCCCCCCGACCTGGGCCCGCTGCCCGATCCGCGGCCCTGCGACGAGGGACGCCTCCTGCGGGACGAGGCCGACACCCTCGGCTTCCTGGTGAGCCGCCACCCGCTGACGCTGTACCGCGGGCACCTCCTGGCCCTGCGGCAGGCGGGGACGGTGCCGGTGCGCGCCACGGCGCTCGGGGATCACGTGGGGAGGCGGATCACGACCATCGGCTGGCTGATCACCGGCAAAGTCGTGACCACAAAGGACGACGAGCCGATGGAGTTCATCTCCTTCGAGGACACGACCGCGATCTACGAGACGACCTTCTTCCCGCGCGCCTACGAGCGCTTCTGCGGCATGCTGACGACGGCGCGGCCGTACGTCCTGAAGGGGACGATCGAAGAGGAGTTCGGGGCGGTGGCGATGACGGTCGAGGAGGCCGCCTTCCTGGACCGGGTGGCGCCGCGGCCGCCCCACGGCAGGGGAGCGCAGACGCCCGGCGGCGCCGGCCGGGGGGCGCGGCCGCTCAGCGGCGGCGCGCCGGAACGCGCCGGGCCGAGGGCGGCTCCGCCAGGACGACCGCCACCTCCCGGCGGCGCCCGTCCCGGACGATCTCCATGGCCGCCCGATCGCCCGGCTTGAGGCGCGACAACTGGGTGCGCACGTCGTTGTCCGAGGTGACCGGCCTGCCGCGGAACGACACGATGACGTCGCCGCGCCGCAGGCCGGCCGCGGCCGCCGGCCCGTCCGGGTCGAGCGAGGCGACGACGGCGCCGCGCGTCTCGCCGAGATCGAAGGCGCGGGCGATCTCCGGCGTCAGGTTCTGCACGGCGATCCCGGCGTAACCGCGCACCACGCGGCCGTGCTCCAGGATGCTCTGCAGGACGTCGCGCGCCATGTTGGAGGGGATGGCGAAGCCTATCCCCTGGTAGCCGCCGGATCGCGAATAGATCGCGGTATTGATCCCGACGACCTCGCCCCGGGTGTTCACCAGTGCCCCGCCCGAGTTGCCCGGATTGATGGCGGCGTCGGTCTGGATGAAGTCCTCGTAGTCGGCGAGGCCGAGGCTGCCCCGCCCGATGGCGCTGACGATCCCCATGGTGACGGTCTCTCCCAGCCCGAACGGGTTGCCGATCGCCAGGACGATGTCGCCCACCTGGAGGCTCTCCGAGTCGCCCATGAGGGCGTGCGGCAGGGAGTCCTGGTCGACGCGCAGCACGGCCAGGTCGGTGCGCCGATCGGCGCCGAGAAGGCGGGCGCGCACTTCCCGTCCGTCGCTCAGCGCCGCCTTCACCTCCTGCGCCTGCTCGACGACGTGATAGTTGGTCAGGACGGTCCCCTGGTCGTCCACGACGACGCCGGAGCCGAGGCTCATGGCGCGCTGGTCGCGGGGGACGACGAGGCCGGGGAACTCCTCTCCGAAGAAATCCCTGAAGAAAGGGTCGAGCATGAACGGCGAGTACTCGTAGGTGCGGATGACCTTGAACGAGGAGATGTTGACCACCGCCGGCATGGCGGCCCGCGCCACGGCGGCGTACCCGTCCTGGGGCGCGCGGGACAGAGGCGCGCCGGCCGGCGGGGACGGCGCGGAGGGCGGCCCGTCGGCTCCGGCGGGGGAGGTCGCGTCCGCTCCGGCGGCGCCGGTCCCGGATCCGGCGGTGTCGCGGCCGGCCGCCGCGCCGCGGAGGCGGCGCTCCGTCGAGACGAGCGCCAGCAGGGCGGCGCCGAGACAGGCGCCCGCGACGAGCAGGCCGATCGCGGGAGCGGGCTTCAACCCGGGATGGTCCGAGAGAGCGCGGTTCATTGCATCCCCCTGAGAAAGGATGTAATCATATCCGATGCCCCCGCGGCCAGCGGAGGGCCGGAAAGCGAGAGGCGATGGTGCCCGAGTCCTGGGAGTTGACGAGCCCGCTGGTGAGCGACTTCGTCGTCAAGGCGCTCCTGGCGATCGTGTGCGGCGGGCTCATCGGAGTCGAGCGGGAGATGAAGGACAAGCCGGCCGGGTTCCGCACCAACATCCTCATCTGCCTGGGCTCGATGCTGTTCATGTGGCTGTCGACCCAGGTGGCCAGGGTGGTGGCCGCGGGACGTCCGAGCGACCCGGGGCGCATCGCGGCGCAGGTCGTGACCGGGATCGGCTTCCTCGGCGCCGGGACGATCATCCAGTCGCGCGGGCGGATCACCGGGCTGACCTCGGCGGCGATGATCTGGGTGGTTTCGGCGGTCGGCATGAGCATCGGGGCAGGTTACAGCATCATCGGCCTCTTGACGACCGGGCTCATCCTCGTGGTTTTGGTGGGGCTCGGGCTGGTCGAGCGGCGAGTCTTCCGGCGCTGCAGCTATTACGACTGCGAGATCGCCTTCGACGACGACAACGGCCGCACGCGGCGCGAGATCGAGGTCGCCCTGCGCTCGCTCGGGCGCCCGCTGGAGTCGTTCAATCTCCGCCGGGCGGAGGACCACCTCGTCCTGACGGTGACGTACTGCGATGCCCACCGGGCGCACAAGAAATTCCTCGGCGAGCTCTGGAAGATCGAAGGAGTGCGCGAGGTCCGTCCCCTGCGCTGACCGCCGGTGCCTTGTTCGTCCCGGGGGCGCCGACCGTTCCGGCGAAGCGCCCTTCTCAGTCGACCGAGTCGACCTGAAGGCCGGCCGGGACCTCGACTCCCAGCTGCCTGGCGGTCGCCTGGTTGAACGACATCGCAAACTCCCCTGACCACGGCCCCCTGAATTCGGAAGGCTCGAGCGCGCCTCGATTGACAGGCGCGCGGGAGACGTCCTAGGATTCGCGGGCTCGAACGCCGTTGTAGGGTCCGGAGGGACGCGCAAGCCGATGACCGCGCCGCTGCTGCAGACGCAGTTTCCGGACCTGAAACTCCTGGGGCGGGGCAAGGTCCGGGACAACTACGATCTGGCGGGCTCCCTCCTCATCGTCTCGACCGACAGGATCTCCGCGTTCGATCACATCCTCCCCAACGGGATCCCCGACAAGGGAAAAGTGCTGAACCAGATCTCGATCTTCTGGTTCGAAATGACCGCCGGCCTGGTTCGCAACCATCTCCGGGAACATCGCGTCGAGCGCTTCCCCGAGGCCCTGCGCCGGCACGCCGACGTCCTGCGGGGACGCTCGGCCCTGGTCACGCGGCTCGAGATGCTGCCGGTCGAATGCGTGGTGCGCGGCTACCTGGCCGGATCCGGATTCAAGGAGTACGTGAAGACCGGGGCGGTCTCGGGCCTGAAGCTGCCACCCGGGCTCAAGGAGTCGTCCCGGCTGCCGGAGCCGCTGTTCACGCCCTCGACCAAGGCGGTCACCGGCCACGATGAGAACATTCCGCTCGCCAAAGTGGCCGATCTGGTCGGGCGCGACACCGCCCTGAAGGTCCGGGATCTCACGCTGGAGATCTATCGGAAAGGATGCGAGCACGCGGAGTCGCACGGCATCATCATCGCCGACACGAAGTTCGAGTTCGGCCGCGATCGGGACGGGCTGGTCCTGGCGGACGAGGTCATGACGCCCGATTCGTCCCGCTTCTGGCCGCTGCCAACCTACCGGGAGGGGAGCGCCCAGCCGTCCCTCGATAAACAGTACGTGCGCGACTACCTCGAGTCGATCCGCTGGGACAAGAACCCCCCGGCGCCCCGCCTCCCGGATGAAATCGTCGAGGGGACGCGGCGGCGCTATCTCGACATCTTCACGCGCCTGACCGGGAGAGCCCTGGAATAGGAGTCCGCGGCCGCTTCGTCGCGGCAGGGACGGAGGCGGGACCCGGCGCCGGCTCAGAGCCGGCCGGTCGGGTCGAGCCCGGAATCGGCGCCGCCGCCGAGGGAGGCCAGCAGCCGGCGGGAGCGCTCCACGACCTGCGGAGAATAGGGCGCCCGGCGGCGCCGCGAGAGGAAGCGGTCCTTCAGCCGGAGAATGCGCCGGAGCGAAAGTCCGACCCGCGCGGCCGCCACCTCTCCCTCCCGCAGCGCGGATAGAAGCGCTCCGTGCGCCTCCCGGATCTTCTCCTCCGAGCCGCAGAACATGAGGCCGTCGTGGCCCGCCGCGAGGGCGCTCAAAGCCTGGTGGCCACCCCCCCGGGTCTGATCCACGGCCCCCATCTCCAGGTCGTCCGTCAGGATCAATCCCCTGTAACCAATCTTCCGCCGGAGCAGGCCTGACACCACCGGTATGGACAGGGTGGCTGGTGACCGGCTGTCCCCCTGGATCGCCGGGTAATACGCATGGCCGGCCATGACGGCCGGAAGCGTGCGCCGGAGGCGCCGGTACGGAAGGAGATCCTCCCTCCACAGGCGGGACCGCGACCTGGGAATGACCGGCAGGGTGAGGTGGGTGTCGCCTCGCGCCGACCCGAGGCCGGGGAAGTGCTTCCCGACCGGGACCACCCCGGCTTTCAGGTGGGCCTCCACGAAGACTCTCGCCAAGCGGCAGACGACAAGCGGGTCCGCGCCGTAGGCCCGATCGCCGATTCCATTGCCCGGGTCGCGGCCGGACAGATCGAGAACCGGCGCAAAATTGACATTGAAGCCGAGGCTCCGCATCGTCTCGGCCGTGGCTTGGGCGTGCTTCCTGGCGGCGGCAACCGGGTCGGCTCGCCCGGCCAGATCAAGGTTAGGCGGTATCGGCCCGAGAATTGGCTTGAGGCGGTTGACCCGCCCGCCTTCCTGGTCGAGGGCGATGAACGGGGGAACGCGGAGCGCCCGGAACAGATCGTCGGTCAAGGAGCGGACCTGGGAGGCGTTCTCGATGTTCCGGGAGAAGAGGATCAGCCCGCCCGGCCGCACCCGTTCCAGGAGAACCTTCAGGTCCGGGCCCAGAGCGGTTCCCTGGAAGCCTATCCAGAAGAGCTGTCCGACCCTCTCTTCGAGTGACAGATTCGTGCTGGCCGGCATCGGACGGTACTCTAGCCCAAGGTCCAAGGCCCCGCAACCCGACCGGCCCGGAGGGGATCTGTTTGGTGACGAATTCGTAATGGAACTTGACGTGCCGGGCCGAGGAAACTAGATTGCTGGTATGAGTATGTGAGTTAAGCTATTTATATTGCAATGTGTTGAAAGTACATATACGATGATTGAAGACGGAGGCGCCGGGACGGTCAATAGATCAAGATATGGAGGTTGGAACGGTCGACGATACGACATCTTGTGGCCTGAAGTTAAGGGAGTCTCCTTGACTTGCCCTGGAGGCGATGGTAGCATCGGCGGCCTTCCCACGGAAACGAACCGGGAGATAGAGTGATGTCGAAGAAGTTCTACACCATCATGATCGTCCCCCATGCCGCCGCCAAGTTCCGGCGCCTCAAGATCTCCAGGAATTTCCTGATCGGAGCAGGGTGCTT
>JACOUZ010000329.1 GCA_016177515.1 Acidobacteriota bacterium | reverse complement strand
GGCGCATTCTCTGGATCGGGTCGCTGGTCCGGGTGGTCGATGTGCTCATCGTGCGCTCCATCAATAGGGGACCTTCCAGTCGAGCTCGAGCTCCTTGCGAGACACGGACGGCTGCTCGCCCTTCAGGAGGGCGACTTCGTTCCGCTTCACGGTGCCGGTGATCTTCGACCTGGCCGCGATCCTCCCCTTGTCTGCCAGGAGGCGGACCTCGACGCCATGGCGGCCGACCGGAACGGAGAGGACGTGCGTGACCGTCCCCGACTTCCCCTGCGCCGCATCGAACGGCTTCGACAGCACGGTCTTCCCGTCGACCAGGACCAGGAGGCGGCCGGCCTTCATCTTGTGGGTCACCTCCACCCTGATGCGGCCGCTCGGGCGGTCGATCGGCAGGGAGGCGCGCACCGCACCGGGGCGGGGGTGGCGCGCCGCTTCGATCACGCGGCCGATCTCGACCGGGCCGGCGTAGGTCACGGCGCAGATCGCCTTGATCGGCCGGTCAGTTGGCGGCGGGCCCGCCGCGCCGACGCCGGCCGCGGCCCGCTCATCCAGGGCGCCGCGCGCCGCATCCAGCCCGCCGCGCGCCTCCTGGAGCGCGCCGCGCAGGTTGCCCGCGCCACGGGCGCCCCGATCGGCCGGCGGCGGGACGGCGGTCCCGGCGATCGACACGCCGCCTTGGGACGACGATCGGGCCGCGCCGGTGCCGGATGGCTGCGACTGGTCGTCCTGGGACTGGACCGCCCGGCCGAACGGCCCGCGGAACAGCCGGCTGATCGCCCAGTTCACGCCCACGAGCGCCAGGACCAGGACTCCCACCAGGGCCGCCAGGCGCCACTGGCTGGTGAGCGTGAACCAGGGGGAGGGGACAACCGGGCCGCTGTCCTCGGCCGCTCCTGAAACCGGCGAGCCGGCAGCCGCGGCCGGCACCGCCACTCCGCCGCCGCGGGCCAGGGCGGCCAGCGCGGCGACCATCTCCTGCCCCGTCTGGAAGCGCCCCGCCGGGTCCTTCGAGAGCGCCTTCTCGAGGACCAGGTCGAAATCGGGCGAAACGTCCGAGTGCGCCTCGCTGGGGGGCTCGGCCGGCTGCGTCGAGATGCGGTACAGGACCTCCGACACGGTCTCCCCCTCGAACGGCGCCTTGCCCGTGAGGAGCTCGTAGAGGATGACCCCAAGGGAGAACAGGTCGGCGCGACCGTCGACCGGCGCGCCCTTGAGCTGCTCGGGGGACATGAATCCGGGCGACCCGACGAACTGGTCCGAGCGCGTCAGGTCCGATCCGGGCAGGCGCGCCACGCCGAAGTCGGTGATCTTGACCCGTCCCTGGTCGGTGATCAGGATGTTGGCCGGCTTGATGTCGCGGTGCACGATGCCGCGCCTGTGGGCGTAATCGAGCGCCTGGGCGATCTGCACCACGATCCCCACCGCCTCCTCCGGCGGGAGCGGCGCCCGGGACAGGATGACCTGCTTGAGGTCGCGTCCCGGCACGTGCTCCATGACGATGTACGGGCTGCCGCTCGCGGGATCCTGGCCGATGTCGTGCACCGCCACGATGTTCGGGTGGATGAGCGACCCTGCCGCCTGGGCCTCGCGCAGAAAGCGCTCCCGGTACTGGCCGGCCTCCTCCTCGGAAAGGTCGGGCCTTATCGAGATGACCTTGAGGGCGACGTTGCGGCCGATCACCGGGTCGCGCGCCAGGTGCACTTTGCCCATCCCGCCCTGGCCGAGCGTCGATTCGATGGTGTAGCGGCCGATGCGGGACCCGGGCTCGCCTGGAGACGGACGGGGCTCGCCGGCGGGTTCGTCGCCCTGCCCGCGGGAGGGCTCCCCGTGAGCAGGCTCCCCGCGATCAGGCTCCCCGCCGCCGCTCCCTCCATCGACCCGGACCCGGGAATCCTCGGGCGCGCCCGCCGCGGGAACTTTCGCTGCCGCTTTCTTCCCTTTGCGCCGTTTCTTGTTGAACACCCGCCCCCCCGGAACCTGCGAATGACGCCGAGGCTTCCCGTCAGGAACCGTTCGCAATATAAGGACCGGCCCGGCGGGGGGCAAGGCAGAAGCCCGCGCTCGGCAAGGCTTTCCGCGCATGAAGCGCTTACAGAATCGTGCGCCGTCAAGGGGCTGTCGTGCCTCCCACTGGCGTTCCATAGTGTGAAGTTGTACGATGACCACCAATCCGTACCGGAGGCCGCGCATGGCCGTCAGAAAACTCCCCTCGGAACGCACGCGCCCGAAGGCCGTCGCCCCGGGCGTCCAGCCCGACCTGTTCCTGCGGCTGTACGAGAAGATGCTCCTGGCGTACTACGTCGAGGAGCAGTGCCGGGTGTTCGTGCGCGCCGGCAAGTGCTCCTTCTACGCCTCCGCCCGGGGCCACGAGAAGATCCAGATCCTGATGGCCCTGCTCCTGCAACCGGGGAAGGACTGGTTCTTCCCCTACTACCGCGAGAAGGCGCTCATGGTCGGGCTCGGGATGCCGCTCGAGCACATCTTCCAGGGGATGCTGTCGCGCGAGGGGGACCCCAACTCCCTCGGGCGCAACATGTCGGAGCACTTCTCCTCGAAGGAGCTGCGGGTCGTGTCGCCGACCGCCTGCACCGGCACCGAGTTCCTGATCGCCGTCGGGATGGCCAAGGCGGTCAGGACGGCCGGGCGCGACGAGATCGTCTACGTCTCCGGCGGGGAAGGCTCGACCTCGGAGGGGGAGTTCTTCGAGGCGCTCAACAAGGCCCAGCACGACCGGCTGCCGGTGCTTTTCCTGATTCAGAACAACGGCTACGCCATCAGCGTCCCCCAGGAGCAGCAGACCTCCTCCCAGCTGGCCGACGTGGCCCGCAGCTTCGGCATGCGCTCGGTGCGTGTGGACGGCACGCGCTTCACCGAGACCTACCACACGCTACGCCCACTGGTGCGGGAGCTGCGGGAGGGGAAAGGGCCGTTGTTCGTGGAGGGGATGGTGGTGCGGATCGATTCCCACTCTTCCTCCGACGATCAGACCAAGTACCGCGCCCCCAAGGACATGGAGGAGGCGCGCCGCAGGGATCCGCTGGCCCATACCGAGATGCGCATCCGGGAGATGGGGCTCCTGACCGACCAGGAGATGGAAGAGCGGCGCGAGCGCGCCCGCAGGGAGGTCGAGGAGGTGGCCCGCCGGGTGGACGCCCTTCCCTATCCGGACCCGGCGACCGCGACCGCAGGCATCTACAGCCCGGACCGGGTGGTGGTGGAGGAGTCCGATCCCGGGTACCTTTCGGACAAGCCGGTCACGATGGTCGAGGCGATCAACCGCGGCCTCCGGGAGGAGATGGAGCGCAACCCGAAAATGGTCATGTGGGGCGAGGACATCCAGGACCCGAAGGGCGGCGTGTTCGGCGTCACCCGCGGCCTCACCGAGGCGTTCCCCGGCCGCGTCGAGAACTCGCCCCTGGCCGAGGCGACCATCGTCGGGGTGGCACAGGGGATGGCGATCGGCGGCTACAAGCCGGTGGTCGAGATCCAGTTCGGCGATTACTCCTTCCCGGCCTACATGCAGATGCGCAACGAGATCCCGACCCTGCGCTGGCGGAGCGCGGGGGCCTGGACCTCGCCGGTCGTGGTGCGCGTGGCGGTGGGCGGTTACATCCGCGGCGGGCCGTTCCACTCGCAGACGCCCGAGACTCTCTACGCCCACACGCCCGGCTGGTACCTCGCCTACCCGAGCAACGCCGCCGACGCCAAGGGACTGATCAAGACCGCCTGCCGGATGGACGACCCGGTTTTGTTCTTCGAGCACAAGGGACTGTACCGGCAGGTGTACACCAAGACCCCCGAGCCCGGCCCCGACTATCTCATTCCGTTCGGCAAGGCCCGGACCGTGCGCCGGGGAGACGACCTGACCATCGTGGCCTGGGGGCGGACGGTGCACATGGTGCAGCAGGCCCTCAGCCAGGTGGCCGCGCGGGCGGGCGGCGAGCCGTCGGCCGAGGTCATCGACCTGCGGACGATCGTGCCGATGGACATCGACGCCGTCCTCGCGTCGGTGTCGCGCACCGGCCGGGCCCTGGTGGCGCACGAAGCGCCGCTCTGCGCCGGCATGGGGGCCGAGGTCGCCGCGCTCATCGCCGACCGGGCCTTCGCGTCCCTCGACGCGCCGATCCGGCGCGTGGCGGCCAGGGACTCCTTCGTGCCGTTCGCGCCCAATCTCGAGGCGGCCGTCCTGCCGAGCGTCGAGCAGATCGCCCGGGCGATCCAGGAGGTCCTCGAGTACTGAGTGCCTGTCCGGGGAATTGGCCGGGCTCCCAGGCTTCTGCGGGCACCCGCTCCGGCTCCGGGGGCGGCCGGCACACAGGGGGAGGCGTCATGCCGCGGCGCACGCTTCAGCCGTTCCCCTCGCCCAGCCTGGTGGTCATGGTGGGCGCCGCCGGCTCGGGCAAGTCGAGCTTCTGCCGGCGCAACTTCCGGCCGACCCAGATCGTCAGCACCGACGCCTGCCGGGCCATGCTCGCCGACGATCCGGCCGACCAGCGGGTGAGCGCGCCGGCCTTCGACCTGGCGCACCGTGTCACGGACGAGCGCCTGCGGCGCCGCCGGCTGACGGTGTTCGATGCCACCAGCGTGGACGCCAGGGCCCGCAGGCCGCTGCTGCAGATGGCGGCCCGCCACAAGCTGCCCGCCGTAGCCGTCGTCTTCGATCTGCCGGTCGAGGAGTGCGTCGCCCTGGACCGGAAGCGCCCGCGCCGGGTCGGCCGGAACGTGATCGCCCGGCAGGCCCGGCGCCTGCAGGCCGCTCTCCCGCGGCTCCGCGCCGAAGGGTTCGCCGCGGTGCACGTCGTCAGGAGCGCGCTCGAGGCGCGCCGCGCGCGCGTCCTCTTCCTGCCGGCGGCCGCCCGCGACGCGGAGCCTCCAACTCTCCGGGACGCCGGCGGTCGGGACCCCCTCGGCTTCGCGGACGACGGCGGGCCGTTCGACATCGTCGGCGACGTGCACGGCTGCGCCGCCGAGCTGGTGCGGCTCCTGCGGCGGCTCGGCTACCGGCGGCCCTCTTCGCGCCGGGCCTTCCGCCACCCCGCCGGGCGCCGCGCCGTGTTCGTCGGCGACCTGGTCGACCGCGGACCGGAGGTGGTGCGGGCGGCGCGCATCGTCATGCGCATGGTCGCCGAGGGGAGCGCGCACTCCGTCCCGGGGAACCACGAGGAGACGATCCTGCGCTGCCTGCAGAACGGATCGCAGGAGGAAAGCGCCGGAACGATGAAGACGATCCGGCAGATCGACGCCCTGCCGGCCGCCGCGCGGCGGCGCTTCGTCGCGGAGTTCCGCTCCTTCGTGACCGCGCTGCCGCCGCACCTCGTGCTGGACCGCGGGCGGCTCGCCGTGGCGCACGCAGGAATCCGGCCGGAATACCTCGGGCGGGATTCGCCCGAGGGAAGGCGCTTCGCCGTTCACGGGCAGACGACCGGCGAGCTCGACCGCTACGGCCTGCCGGTCAGGGTGAACTGGGCGGCGGACTATTCGGGGAAGCCCCTGGTGGTGTACGGGCACACGCCGGTGAGCAGGCCCGAGTGGATCGGCAGGACGGTGAACATCGACACCGGGTGCGTCTACGGCGGGAAGCTGACCGCCCTGCGCTACCCGGAGATGAAACTGGTGAGCGTGAAGGCCGGGCGCGCCTACTACCGCCCCCGCCGCTCGCTGCCTGGAGGCATCGGGCTCCGGGCCGAGACCCGGGCCCGCCCCGGCGCGGCCGGCCTCAGCGTGACGGCGCCGTCTCCGGCGGCGGAGGGCTCGATTCCTTTCGCGCAGCGGCGGCAATCGCCCGTCGCACCTCCTCGATCACAGCCTGCCCTTCCCAGCGCGAGACGTCCCGTCCCTGCGGATCGTACAGAACTGAGTAGGGAATAGCCCCCGGCAGGCGGAACGCCTCGAGCAAAGGATCCTGGTCGCCGACGTAGACCAGGTTCGGATAACCGACGCCGGCCCCGGCCAGGGCACGCCGGACCTTGTCCTCCGTCTCCGCGCCGCTGCCGGTCACCCAGGCATCGAGCGAGATCCCCAGGAAGACCGCCTGCCCGGCGCCCTCTCCGGCCGCCAGGGCCGCCAGGTCCGGCAGCTCCTCCAAGCACGGCGCGCACCACGTCGCCCAGAAGTTCAAGAACAAAGGCCGTCCCCGGCGCGCCGCCAGCTCGGCGCGGATCCGGTCCAGGCCGGCGAAAGCGACCGGCGCCTCCGCGCCGTTGGCCGCGGCTCCTTTCGCCACGACTCCTTTTGCCGCGGCGGCGGCTGTTGCCCCCGCGTCACTGACCGGGGCCGGCCCGCCGCATGCGAGAAGGCCGGCCATGGCGACGAGGCCCGGGATGGATCGCGGGTCGGTCATGTGCGGCCCCTCCTTGTGCGGCCGCCCGTCTCGAACGGGCGGACCGCACATCTTAGCGGCAGGACGCCTGCCCTTCCAAACACCGGGGAAGCGTCCTAGAATGCCGCCGATGATTTCACGCCATCCCTGGGGCGGGCTCGCGGTGCCCGGACTCGAGCCTCCGCACGACCTCGTCATCCTCGGCCTTCCCTACGACGCCGGCGCCTGCTGGCGCGGCGGCGCGGCCGACGCGCCCCGCCGCCTGCGCGAGATCTCCGGCACGTCTCCGGCCATCTCCGAGGACGGGCAGGTCGTCGACCCGGCCCTGCTGCGGCTGCGCGACGCCGGAGACGTCGCGCCCGAGGGCGCGGCGAGGACCGTGACGACGCGGGCTGTCCCCGCTGCCGGCCCGGCCGCCGAAGCCGCGCGTCAGGCCTACTTCGCGCGCGTCGAGCAGACGGTCGTGCAGATCTTCAAGCTGGCCGCCGTGGCCGGCAGGGACTCGTTCCTGCTGTCGATCGGGGGCGACCACTCGGTCAGCATCCCCCTGGTCCGCGGCTTCGGCAGCCGGTTCCCCGAAGGGTTCGGCCTGGTCTCGCTCGACGCCCATCCCGACCTGTTCGACCGGTACGAGGGGTCGCCGCTGTCGAACGCCTGCCCGATGCGCCGCGCCCTCGACGGCAGCCGCCTGAAGCCGGAGAACCTCCTGATCCTCGGGACGCGCTCCTACAACCAGGAAGAGCTCGACTTCATGAAGGAGAGAGGAATCCGCTTCGTGCCGGCGCGGGAGATCGACCGGACGGGAGTGCAGGCGGCCGTGGAGATCGCGCGCGAGCGGATGGCCGGGGTCGGCAACATCTACCTGAGCATCGACATCGACGTCGCCGACCCGTCGTGCGCCCCCGGCACCGGGGCGCCGGTCGCCGGCGGCCTGTCGAGCCGGCAGCTGATCGATCTGACGCGCGGCCTCGTGCAGCACCTGCCGGTGCGCGCCATGGACCTGGTGGAGATCGCCCCGCCCCTCGATCCGACCGACGCCACCCTGTTCCTGGCGCTGCAACTGGCCTTCGAGACCTTCGCCGTCCTGGCGGAGAAGCGCCGCCCGCGGCGGCGCCTCTGAGGTGCCAGCCGGCGTTTCAGCGCGCCTCGATCTCGAGGATGTAGTCTTTGACCTGCCGGGCGTCGGGGGCGTCCGGCTTCAGCTCCAGATAGCGGCGGAACGCCCGGAGAGCCCCTTCGGCGTCCGCCGACTTGTAGAGCAGGACGCCGATCGCCCGGTGCGGATCGGCAAACTGCGGATCGAGACGAGCGGCCTCCTCGTACTCCTTGAGCGCCTCGTCCTCGAAGCGGTCCGCCCGGGCGCGGTCCTTCTCATCGGACGCGCGCTTCCCGGCGATCTGCCCGGCGAGAAAGTGGGCCACGGGGTCGTTCGGCGTCAGGTCCAGAACCTTCCCGATCTCGGCCCCGGCGGTCCCCAGCCGCCCGATCCGGATGTTCTCCGCGGCGTCGTCGCGCACCAGCACCCGCGTGCGCATCCGGAACTCGCGCGTGTCGCTCACGCGTTCCCCGCCGGCGGCCCCCCCGTACCGCTGCGAGACCAGCTCCTTCATGTCCGCGATCCGCTCGTCGAGCCGCGGGTGGCTGCCGAAGAAAAACACCTCCAGCTTGCGGTCGTCGCCGTGGTCGTCCTTCAGGAGCTCGAACACGCGCGGCGCCTGGCGCGGATCGTAGCCGGCCGCGTCCACCCGCCCGAGCCCGACCTCGTCCGCCTCCCGCTCCAGCTCGCGCCCGAAGCCGTTCACCGCCGCCAGGAAGCCGAGCTCCAGCCCCAGCCCGACCATGCTGTTGCCGATCTGGTTGAGGACGTACGCGCCGCTGTAGTCCCCCTTCTCGGCCTTCCTGCCGGCCGCGTCGGCCACCATGATGCTCCCGACGATCGAGGCGATCGAGAAGCCGATCATCTTGTTGCGGGCGCTGCGCTGGAACTCGAGGGCGTGCCGGTGCGTGGCGTGGGTCATCTCGTGCCCCAGGACCACGGCGAGCTGCGCCTCGTTCTCCAGCCGCGCCAGGAGCCCCGTGTGCACGTAGATCGATCCCGTCGGGTAGGTGAAGGCGTTCAGGGCCGGGTCCTGGATGGCGAAGACGCGGATCCGGATCGCCTCCTGGTCGCCGACCGAGGGCTCGACCAGCCGCCGGCCCACGTCGTTGAGGTAGCCCTCCAGGATCGGATCCTGGTACAGCGCCGCCTTGTCGCGCAGTTTGCGCTCTTCCGCCTGGGCCTGTTCCCAGAGGCGGCGCTCGTCGTTCTCGGGAGTGAACGCCGGCCCGGCGCCGACCGGCGGGACGTTCGTCGTCAGGCAGGCCGCCTGGCCGAGCAGGAGGGCTGCGACGACCGCGACGGACGTGATCGCCCGAAGGGACTGGTGTCGGGCCGGAAACACAGCGTTTTTCGACACGCGTGGCTCGCGGTCCGCCCGGCGACGGGGCCGGTGCGGCGATTCATCCTACCACGCCGCCCCGGACTACTTCTTCTTGAACAGCGCCTCGAAGGCGGCGCGGCCGGGGCTGACCTTGGCGGAGGGCGCGGCCGCCGGGCCGGGCGTGGCGATGCGGCGGCCGGTCGCGTCGAGGACGGTCTCGGGGCGGAAGGAACCGCAGGTGTTGGCGGCCGTCTTGGAGTCGAAGCGCTTCGGGATCGGCCGGCGGCACTCGAAGCGGGCGCCGGGGTCGAAGTGCACGCAGTTGCGGCAGCAGTGCTGCGCGGCGCGGCACTTGGGGCAGAGCGCGCTCGTCGGCACGCTCTCCGGCGCGGGCTCCTGGTGGCCGCACTGGTAGCAGCGCGTCACCACCCGCGCCTCGCGCGCCATGCCGCGGGGCTCGCGCGGCCCGCGGGGCCCGCGATCCTCGTCGCGCCGCTTTTCCCTTTCCTCCTTGTACTCGCTGTCCCGGTACCCGGGCTGCCGGTACTTCATCGAGGCGAACTCCTGCTGACGGGGGTTTGGCTCGGATGGCGTCATTGTACCCCGTCCGGCACTTTTTCGGGTAAAATCCTGTCCTTCCGGAATGACCGGGTTCCGTCCGCCGCCTGCCGCGGCGGAACTTTCCAGGATGGTCATTGATCAAGAGGTGCCGCCGATGATGACCCCCCGCATCGCTCTCTCCCTGTCCGCGTGTGTCCTTCTGGCCCTGGCCTCGCCGGCCCTGCCGGCCCCCGCGGGCGCGGCCGGCGACCCGTCCGGGCAGGCGCCGCTTCCGGCGCCGGCGCTGGCCGGACCCGGCGCGCCGGGCGCGCCCGCGGCGCGGGCGCAGGTGCACAAGCGGAAGCCCGAGACGGAAACCGCCGACGACGGCGCCGCGAAGGACAAGAAGGACGGGAAGAAGGACGACAAGGACGCGCCCAAGGAGCCCGACTTCGACAAGGTTGTGAAGGGGGCGAAGGAGATCAAGGGGCTGTTCAACCTCTACCTCAAGGATGAGGACGCGAGGTACTACCTCGAGATCGCCCCCGGCCAGCTCGACACACCGTACCTCCTGAACCCGACGCTGGTCTCCGGCGTGGGACAGGGGTTCCTGTACCCGAGCGACATGCTGCCGGAGTACGTCGTGGCCTTCCATCGCAACGGCAAGATGGTGCAGCTCATCCACAGGAACAGCCTGTTCCGCGCCGACGATTCGTCCACGCTCAGGAAACCGGCGACCCTCGCCGCCCCCGACGCCATCGTCGGGCAGGCGAAGATCGAGAGCCGGCCGCACCCCGAGCGCAAGAGCGTGCTCGTCGACCTGGGATCGATCTTCGTGGGCGACCTCGAAGGGATGTCGCAGGCGCTGAAGCAGGTGTTCGAGTCCCCCTACCAGGCCGACAAGGAAGGCAGCGCCCTGGCGTTCGCCAGGAGCTTCCCGGAAAACCTCGATTTCGAGACCGTCCTGCACTTCAAGGCCCCCGAGATCAAGAAGCCGGCGGTGTACGCCGCCGACCCGCGCAGCCTGCTCATCCGCTTTCACTACTCGCTGTCGCGGCTGCCCCAGACCGGGTACCGGCCGCGTCTGGCGGACGACCGCGTCGGGCACTTCCTGGCGATGATGGGCGACTACACCGACGACCGGCCGGACGTGCCGACGGTGCGCTACGTGACCCGCTGGCACCTGGAGAAGAAGGACCCGTCGGCCGCCGTCTCCGAGCCGAAGCAGCCGATCGTCTTCTACCTGGAGGACTCGATCCCGAAGGAGTACCGCGAGGCGGTGCGCCGGGGCGTGCTCGGTTGGAACCCCGCCTTCGAGGCGATCGGATTCAGGGACGCGCTGGTCGTAAGGGAGCAGCCGGACGATCCCGACTGGGACGCGGCCGACGTGCGCTACTCGACGCTCCGCTGGATTGTGGCGCCGAACGCCGGCTTCGCACAGGGGCCGTCGCGCATCAACCCGTACACCGGGCAGATCTTCGACGCCGACATCCGCTTCAGCGCCGACATGCTGCGCAACGTGAGGCATGAGTACGAGGAGCTGGTGGCGCCGGTCGCCGCCCGGCCGGGGGGCGGCACGGTCCCGCCGGGGACGGCCGCCCTGCTGGGGACGCTGTCCGGCTGGACGTCCTCCCTGGGCCCCTTCCCGATCGATTCTCTTCTCGGCGCCCTGGACGGTTCGGACGGGCCGCCCGCCGGCCGGCCGGTCCTCGGGGCAGGCTCCCGGCCCGGCGTCCCTCCGGCGGCGCTCGGGTACTGCGACTATGCCTCGGGCCTGGCCCACGAGGCGGCGCTCGGGTGGAGCGTCCTGCAGGCGCGCGGCCGCGTGGACGAGAAGGCGCAGCAGGAATACGTCGACGATTTCATCGTCTCGGTGACCCTGCACGAGGTCGGCCACACCCTCGGCCTGCGCCACAACTTCAAGGCCAGCAACTCCCTGCCGTTCGACAAGCTGCAGGACGCCTCCCTCACGTCGCGCTCCGGGATGACCGGATCGGTCATGGACTACATCCCGGTGAACCTGGCCCCCGAGGGCAGGCCGCAGGGCGAGCACTGGCAGAAGAATATCGGCGCCTACGACTACTGGGCGATCGAGTACGCCTACAAGCCGATCGACGCCGCCTCCACGGCGGCCGAGAAGCCCGAGCTGGAGAAGATCGCCTCGCGCGTCAGCCAGCCGGGCCTGGCCTACGGCACGGACGAGGACACGTTCACCGGTTCCCCGCGGGGGATCGATCCGACGTCGAACATGTGGGACCTGGGGAGCGACATCCTGACCTACTACACCTCGCGGGCCGGCCTGGCGCGCGAGCTGATCGGTAAGATGGAGGATCGCTTCAACGAGCCGGGGCTGCGCTACCAGAAGCTGCGCGTGGTCTTCGCCCAGGCGATAGGCGAGCTGGCGCCGGCGGCGCTCAACGTGCCCAAGTACATCGGCGGCATCAGGCATTACCGCGACCACATCGGCGATCCCCAGGGCCGGCTGCCGTACGACCCGGTGCCGGCCTCCGAGCAGCGCGCGGCCCTGGCGTTTCTCACCCGGGAGCTCTTCGGCCCCGACGCCCTGAAGGTGCCGCCGCGCCTCCTGAACAAGCTCGCGGTCGAGCGCTTCCCCGACATCGAGGGGAACTTCTGGACCCTCGAACGGATCGACCTGCCGATCCACACGGTCGTCCTGGCCTTGCAGTCGATCCCGATGGACCGCCTGTACCACCCGATCGCCCTGGGCCGGCTCCTCGACATCGAGGCCCGCTACGAAGGGAAGGACCGGGCGTTCACCATGGCCGAGATGTTCGCGTCGGTGCGCCGGGCCGTCTGGAGCGAGCTCGACGGCCGGGCGAGCGTGAATTCGTTCCGGCGCAACTTGCAGCGCAAGCACGTGCAGACCCTGATCGGCCTGGCGGTGGGCTCTGACCCCGCCAGTCCGGAAGACGCCCGCACCCTGGCCCGCGCCGACCTGATCGAGGTCAGGCGCGGCATCGACGCGGTGATCGGGCGGGCCGGCAGGCCGGCGACGCCCGTCGACGCCATCACCCGGGCCCACCTGGACGAGACCCGGGCGCGCATCACCGCGGCCCTCGACGCCGGCATCCAGCGCCAGCTCCCGCAGGGCCCGGCACGGCCGCAGGGGTGATTTCGCTGAGCTATCCTCAGTTTCGGGTGGAGGGCCGCAACGCGGCGCGGCTCATATTCGCTCGCGTGGGATCTTTGACAGCCCTCTCGGCCGTATGGCGCGGCTCAAAATCGCCGCACCGCGTTGCGGCCCTCCACCTGATCCTGGAGATCCCTCCGCACCTCAGCCGGGCTCCGTCCCGCCTCATGGCTGCACCAGGAGGGGACGCAACAACGGAGGGATTCCCGGAGTTGCGTGGGAGGCCAGACCGGGCTGCCGCGGCGTGGCGATTTCGAGCCGCGCCATGCGCAATAGATGGACACCGAAGCCCATGCGCGAGCGAGCCATGAGCCACGCCGCGGCAGCCCGGTCTGGCCGGCCGCTCGAAACCGGGGATCTCTCGGATGATTTCGTCCTTTACCGGGGCGGCTTCCGGGGGTAGAATCCCTGGCCGAACCCAACAGCACGGTCACGATTCCGAAGGAGGCGTCATGGAATTCCGCTGCAATCAAATCCTCACCCTTGGCGCCGTGGTGAGCGCCGCGACCCTCTTCGCGTGCGGCGCCGCCACGGGCGATTCCGGAAAGGAAGGCAAGGGCAAGAAATCCGCCGCGGCCGCCGCCGGGTCGTCGGCCGCGGCGGTGATCGGCGACAGGACGATCACTCTGGCGGAGCTCGACGAACGGGCGGCCGGGGCCCTGGTCAAGGTCCGGCAGGACGAGTACGAGGCCCGCAGGCAGACCCTCGACACCCTGATCAACGATGAGATCATGGCGAAGGAGGCCGCGGCCAAGGGAAAGAGCAAGGAGGATCTGATCAAGGCCGAGGTCACCGACAAGGCGGCCGATCCGTCCCAGGCCGACGTGGACGCCTTCTACGAGCAGAACAAGTCGCGCTTCGGCGCCCAGACCAAGGAGCAGCTCGCGCCGCAGATCACGACGATGCTCAAGTCGCAGAAGACGGCGGAGGCCCAGCGGGCGTACCTGAAGACGCTGCGCGAGAAGTATGGCGTCAAGACCCTGATCGAGCCGCCCCGCGTCCAGGTGGCCGTCGACGACGACGCCTCGAAGGGACCGGCCAAGGCCCCGGTGACCATCGTCGAATTCTCCGACTACCAGTGCCCGTACTGCAGCCGCGCCGAGACCACGGTCACCGAGGTGTTGAAGAAGTACGGCGACAAGGTCCGGGTCGTGTACCGCGACTACCCGCTGGCGTTCCACCAGAACGCCAACGTGGCCGCCCAGGCTTCCGAGTGCGCCGAGGAGCAGGGGAAGTTCTGGGAGATGCACGGCGCCATGTTCGCCAACCAGTCGAAGCTGGCCGCGAACGACCTGGTCGAGACCGCCGCCACGATCGGCGTGGAGAAGGACAAGTTCAAGGCCTGCCTCGACAGCGGCAAATACAAGGACGAGGTGCAGAAGGACTTCGAGGACGGCCAGAGGGCCGGGGTGACCGGGACGCCGACCTTCTTCATCAACGGCATCCCGATGGTCGGCGCGCGGGACGTCTACTCCTTCTCGGAGATCATCGAGTCGGAGCTGGAGCGCAGCCTCCGCGATGACTCACATCGCGGTCGTCGCGGCGCCTAGCGGCCGACCCCGCGGCGCCACGAACGCGACCCATGCCATGACTCGGACACGCTCCTAGTCTTCGTCGATTCCGGGCAGCTCGATCCCGAAGCGCTCCGCCAGGCCGACGACGTCCCACTGCAAGTCGTCGAAGGCGGCGATGAAGTCCTCCCGCTTCGCCTCGACCGCGTCGTCCCAGGCGCGCGAGGCCCGGGCGTGCAGCGCCGCGAGGCGGCCGGCCGCCCGGGACCGCGCCTCGCCGGAGCGCGGCGGGCTGCCGGTCAGCCGCGCCTCTTCCTCGTCGAGCGCCGCCAGAATCGCATCGCGCACGGCCTCGGGCCCGGCGCCCGTGCCACCGCCGGCGCCCGGATCCCCGCCGGCGGCGGGGCGCCCGCGCCGGGCCCCGCGCGCTCCGGCCTCCGCCCGCAGGCGATCGATCTCGTCCGCGGCGAGGCGCGCCTCGGCTTCGTCCGTGACGTCCTGCAGCGCTTTCTCGCACCTTTCGATCCAGGGCGGGATGTCGTCGTAACGCCCGGACGCCAGGAGCGCCCAGGCGGCGCGCAGCGGCACCCAGGGATCGTCCGGGAAGGCGCGCCCCGCCCGCAGGAACAGAGCCACCCCTTCTTTCGCCCTGCCGCGCAGCACCAGGATTTCCGCGCGGCGCTCGTCGCAGCGCTCGCGCAGATCGGGCTCGAGACGCTCGGCTGCGTCGAGTGCTTTGGCGGCTTCGTCGTAGTCGCCGCGCTCCTTGAGGCGCTCCCCCAGCAGCAGAAGAATTCCGGGGTAGTCGAGGGCCGGGTGCCGCGAGGCGGAGGCCGCGATCCGCTGCAGAAGGGGGATCGCCTCGCCGTACCGGTCCAGCTCCTCGAACGCCTGGGCCGCCGCCCAGAGGATGTAGTCGCTGGCCGCGGAGAGGTCGAGCGCCTCCAGATCCTCCTCCTCGATCTCGTCGAGAAGGTGCATGTGGGAGCGGTATTCCTCCTCCGGCAGCTCCCGCTCCTGCCGCGCGAAGTCCCACGTGTACCCTTCGGGCGGATCGTCCGCGGGCTCGCCCGCGTCGCTCATCGTCCCGGCGCTCCCCTCAAAGGTCCTGCTCGTACCGGTGCCAGGCGCTCTCGAGAGGTTCGAGATCGTCCCCGAACAGGCGCGCGAAGGTCTCGACGCCGCCCTGCCCCGCCGCCTCGGCGCGCGCGTACTCGCCGAACGGCGCCCGGTGGCGTCCCTTGCCGCCGTGCAGCAGGAAGTGGACCAGCGTCCACGAGGCGTTGTTGGCCATCATCCCGCGCGTCCCGCTCCAGAGAGGATCGCCGGAACGGGAGGCGACCAGGTCGCGCAGCGGGATCGCCCCCTGGTCCCGGATTCCCCTCAGGTAATCGTTCAGCGGGGAGCGCGGGTCGAACTGGAGCATCACCTCCCCGGCGACGATCGTCCGCGATCTCCTGATTTCGCCCGCTGCGATGTCCAGCCGCCCGCCGATCTGCGAGTACCCGAAGTAGGTCGCCAGCCCCTCCTCGAACCATTTCGACGGCCGCGCGCCCGCCTGGTAGGTCCTTTCGTAATCGAGCATGTGCACCGCCTCGTGGATCACGGTGGGAACCGGCAGGTGGCCCCGCATCCGCTCGCACGGCACCGAGAGGACGCGCGACGCGGGGACGTACTCGCCGGCGTAGCTCCAGATCTCCGGTTGCCGGCCGGGCGCCCAGAGACGGTGCAGGCGATCGTGATCCTCCTGTCGCGCCCAGGCGTACACGAACACCTGCTGGCTGAAGGGGCGCAGGGGGACGAGAGGCGACCAGAAAACCTCGTGCGCGCGCATGGCCGCCTCGACCACCTGGCCGAGCGTGTCGATCTCGGCGGCGTCCAGGACGTCGGTGTGGATCAGGAGCTGCCCGATCTCCTTCCGCACCTGGCGGATTCCCATCAGCCGGGCCGCCTCGTTGGCATAGGTCTCGCGCCGGCTCTCGGCGAGGTAATCGGCGATGTCCCCCTCCACCGCGAGCCGCAGCGCCTCGCCCTGCGGGGCGTTGCGCTGGTGCAGGATCTGGTACGACGATTCCGCGTCCTGGCGGGGACGCAGGGCATAGTAGATCTCCCCCCGCTTCAGGAACAGGTAGTGCAGCCCTTCCGCCGAGACCGGCCCGGCATGGCCGCCGACCGGCGCCTCGTGGAGAGCCTTGCGCGCCGCCGCCGGCAGGGTCGCCGCGGAGACGAACCCCCAGTCGCCGCCGCCCAGGACCGCGGGCCCCGCCGCCGGCCACTCGAACGGCTGTCCGGCCTCGAGGCGCTGCAGCGCCTCGACCACGACCTCGCGATCCTCCGAGACGATGGCCTCGACGTGGAACAGGGCCCGGTGCACCCAGTTGCGTGATTCGGGTGGGAGGCCCGTGAACACGATATCGATCGGGGTGAAGCTGGTCACGGGGAGCCCCCGGAGGAGGGCCGGCCGGAAGCGCCAGCGCAGGGCCGCCTCGCGCGCGGCGCGCCGCATCCCGAGATCGAGGTCGGGGCCGCGCAGCGGCCTGGCCCGCAATGGCACTCCCGCGGGAGAAACCTGCACCAGAAGCTCCACGCGCGCCTCCCCGATCAGCCGCGCCCTCCCGGCCTCGTCGGGGTACTCGGGCCGGCTGTCGGCGGCCACTTCCGGCGGCGCGACCAGGCTCAGGGGGGTCTGCGGCCCGGCCTCCCTCGTGCCCGGGTTGGCCGGGGGCGGCGCCAGGCCTTCGGGCGCCGCCGGGGCGCCCGCGCCGCTCCGGGACGCCTCGAGCGCCGCGCGCAACTGATCCGCATCGGCCTCGTAGCCCTCCGCGACCTGCCAGACCCCCTCTTTCTCCCGCGTCTGGAAGACTCCCTGGAGGCTGCGCGTCCTGTCGCCGCAGACGATCTCGTAGCGCGCCATCAGACCGCCGATCCATTTCTCGACGATGCGGATTCCCACGGGCGGGCCGCATCCATCCTCCGGCGGATGGGCCCAGATCAGGAACTCGGCCAGCCGCTGGACTTCCGCGTCGCCGGAAACGCCGGAACTCTGACGTCCCGCTCCCGGGGCGCGCCCGGGCGGTCCGGCAGGCGCTGCGGCCGCGGCGAAGAGCGCCAGGACGAACGGGACGATTACACTCGTGGGGCCCATCCACTCTCCTCGCGGCACGACGGGCATCGGGCTCGATCGGGAATTATATTCCCGGCCGGCATGCGCATCCTCACCGCCACCCTGGCCGTCACAATCGCCGCCTCCTCGCTGGCCTCGGCGGTCCCGAATGTGGGGTCCGAC
Organism: Acidobacteriota bacterium; assembly: GCA_016177515.1. GTDB lineage: Bacteria > Acidobacteriota > Polarisedimenticolia > Gp22-AA2 > Gp22-AA2 > Gp22-AA3. The sequence continues at coordinate 1,307 of JACOUZ010000329.1, read as the reverse complement.
CTGCTGCCGGAGGCGGTCGCGTCCGCGTTCGGCGGCATCGTCAGCGTGCGCGTCCACGAAGTGGTGAAGGTGCCGGTGTTCCGCGGCGGGCGGTTCCTCAGAGAACCGGTCGAGGGAGTCGGCGCCGGATCGGGCGTCGTCGTGTCGCAGGACGGACTCATCCTGACGAACGCGCACGTCGTCGCCGGCAGCACCCAGGTGACGATCACGTCACTGGATGGCCGCCAGGTCGGCGCCCGCGTCGTCTCGGTGGACGAGGCCTCGGACCTGGCCCTGCTGCGCGCCGCGGCGGGCACCTTCCGCCCGATCGCGTTCGCCGGCGACCGCCTCCCCGGGCCGGGGTCCGCGCTGTTCGTCCTCGGAAACCGCGCCGACCACGGTCCCGAAGTCGGCTGGGCAACGATGGGGACGCACGAGCGCCTGCGCGCCGGCGCCCGGCCGCTGGAGTTCTGGGCGGAAGTCCTGGCGCCGATCGGGCCGGGCAACTCCGGCGGGGCCGTGGTCGACGAGACCGGTCAACTGGTCGGCATGCCGAGCCTCATCATCACCTACACCGAGGAGGCGATGGCCGCCGGCCGCCGCGCCGCCGGCCTGTTCGTCCCGGTGCGCCACGTGCGCCGCGCCATGAAGAAGATGATGGCCGGCCCCGCGCCCGCCTGGCCGTGGATCGGGATTCTGCTGGACGATCCGCTGCTCGCGCAGAGCCAGGGCATCGGCTGGGACCCGCGGCACGGCGCCGTCGTGCGCCGGGTCTTCTCCGACAGTCCCGCCTCGGAGGCCGGGCTGCGCGCGGGGGACCGCGTCGTCGCCGTCGGGTCCGCTTCCACGCCCGACAACTTCGCGGCGCTCGACGCCGTCCTCGATCTGATCGCCGGGCAGGAGACGTCCGTCACGGTGGAGCGCGCCGGCCGGACCGTCGTGCTCCCGATCGTCCCGGCCGCCAGGCCGCCCGACCCGCGTCCGGATCCTCTCGACGATTTCGCGCTGCACACGGGGTTCCGCCTGCAGCCGGGGACGGGCCGAAAGGGGGGGCGCGTCACCCTTTCCCTCGCCGGCATGTCGCCGCGCACGCGGCGCGACCTGCCGGCGTTCGAAGCCGTCCTGTTTGACGAGCGTCCGGCGCTGGTGTCGATCCTCCCGGGCCAGAACGCGCTCGCCGGGCTGACGCGCCGCCTGCCGGTCCTCTCGACCGCGGGCCTGCAGGAGATCATCGAGCGCTGCTTCGTGGAGGAACAGTTCGTCGCCCTGGCGCACTGGGATTTCGATGGCCGCAAGACGCTCGACCGCGCCCACGTCCACCGTAAGAT
>JACOUZ010000309.1 GCA_016177515.1 Acidobacteriota bacterium | reverse complement strand
GGCCTCGACGGCGGCACGCGCTGCGGGCCTCTCTGGTTTGACGACAGCAACGTCGACTGGGGACAGGGAATGTATCAGCTGCGGGCCTGGCTGGCGAAGCACCCGCCGAAGGGGATCCTGCGCCTCGGCTACTTCGGGAGCATCCGCCACGAGAGCTACGGCATCGATGCGATCCGCGTCACCGTGGAGGATCTGGAGCGGGGGCCGTCACCGGGGACCTACGCTGTCAGCGCCCACATCCTGGCCCGGACGATCGGCCGGCTGCGGCCCCGTCACGGGGAGGGCGCCGGCAACTGGCTCCTCGACAGGCCGCCGGCCGCCGTCGTCGGGCACGCCTACTACATCTACGAGATTCCGCCCTCGCCCTGAGAGCGGAACGCGCGAGGTCGGGCCCTGAGATTCCCGGTGTCCATTCTCGTCGTGGCGGCGCTGGCCGCCGTGCCGTCGGGCGCGGCGGATCGCCCTTCCCCTCCTCACCCGGGGGCGGACACGCCCGCGGCCGGGGCGGCGTGGACCACGGTTTACCACGGCTACGCCTTTCTGACCTCGAACCGGCAGGGAGGGGCCTCGGGAGAGCAGGACTTCGAGTCGGTCAACCATTTCATGATCGTCTCGTCGAAGAAGTGGGGCCCCGGCACGCTCGAGCTTCTGGGCACCTTCAGCGCCGAGCCGATGACCATCGCGCCGGCCGGATCGCCGCTCCTGTTCCAGCGGGGCGAGACCTATCGGGACACCCTGCTGATCGACCGCCAGCATCCGCACGACCTGTTCGTCCAGCTGGCGGCGCGCTTCAGCCGTGATTTCGCGCCCGGACGGGGGGTTCAGCTCTACGTCGCACCGCGGGGAGCGCCCGCGGTCGGGCCCACCCCCTTCGTGCACCGCCTCTCGGCGTCGGAGAACCCGCTGGCGCCCCTGGCGCACCACAACCAGGACTCGACGCATATCGCGGCGAGCGTCCTCACCGCCGGGGGCAGCCTCGGGCGCCTGGGCCTGGAGGCGTCTGCGTTCCACGGCCGCGAGCCGGACGAGAACCGCTGGGACATCGACCTGGGCGGCCTCGACAGTTACTCGGGGCGGCTGTCCTTCCGCCCCGCGTCCGGCCTGGCGGTCCAGGTTTCAGCCGCCAGACTTCACGACCCCGAGGCGGTGGAGGAGGGGGATCAGACGCGTCAGACGGCCTCCATCGAGTACGAGCGGCCGACGGGCCGGGGCTTCGTCGCGGCGGCGCTCGTCGCCGGGAGGAACCTCGGCGAAGACGGAGCGCAGGAGCGGGGGAACACTCTCGAGGCGACCTGGACGTTCGGCGGCGGGAATGCGCTCTACGCACGCGCCGAGCGCGTGGATCGGGACCTGTACGAGCTTCTCAACAAGGAGCAGAGACCCGGCACCATTCCGGCGCGGCGGGTGGCGGTCGGGGCCCTCACGATCGGCTACGTGCGCGATCTGCCTCCGCTTCGGGCCGCCACCACCGGTCTGGGCGCGGCATGGACGGCTTATCGGTTCGACGACAGGCTCGCGGCCGCGTACGGCGAGCGGCCCGCATCGGCGCAGGTCTTCCTGAGGCTGAGGTTCGGCTCGAAGGGGACGGGGCACATGCACCACGCCGCTCTTCATCCATTCGCGCCGGGTCTGGGGGAGGCCGATCGGGGCGGGGCGACGGTTCCCGGACGATGAATCGTGCCGCCGTGGTCGGCGGCGAAGGCGCGCGCGGCCGCCTCCTCCTTGAAGGCGATCAGGCTCGGCATGCAGCGGTCGTAGCAGACCTGCATGGGCGTGTGGCTCTCGTCGGCGACGGGATGGTGGCGCATGCAGGGAGTCTCGTCGCTCCCCTCGATGAGAAACGCGGCGCCGAGCGGGAGGCTGCCGCCCCCCGCATGATCGGTGACCCGGATCTCCCGGATGGCTTTGCCGGGCTCTTCCTGGTAGTGCAGGGCGCAGCGCGGGCAGCAGGCGACGACCCTCTTGCCGCTTGCCAGAATGAGATTGGTGCGGACCGACGCGTGGACTTCGCGCTGGCACACCCAGCAGGATTCGGGGTGACGGACGCAACCCGGAAGACCCAGGACGAGGGCGGCGAGAAACAGGGCGCGGAAACTCACCTTGGGGTCTCCGGGCGATCGGACGGGGGCCCGATCGCCCCTGCACGATTATAGCCCCCTCCCAGGACGATTCAGGTGACGCGGGGCGTCACGGTGCCGCGCCGCATCTCGAACCACCATTTCCACATCTCGTAGATCGGAGGGTAGACCAGAAGCTCCAGGATGAAACTGGTGGCCAGGCCGCCCACCATCGGCGCCACCACGCGCTTCATCATGTCGGAGCCGGTCCCGAGCGACCACATGATCGGCATGAGCCCCATGAAGGCGGCCGCGACCGTCATCATTTTCGGGCGGATGCGCTTCACGGCGCCGTGGATGATCGCCTCGCGCAGGTCCTCGCGGGTCTTCATCCTGCCCGAGCGCACGGCGTCGTTGTAGGACAGGTCGAGGAAGAGCAGCATGAAGACACCGGTCTCGGCGTCGAGCCCCATCAGTGCGATCATCCCGACCCAGACGGCGATCGACACGTTGTATCCGAGCACGTACAGAAACCAGACCGCCCCGATGAGAGAGAAGGGAACCGCCAGCATGACGATGGCGGTTTTCACCGCCGACCTGGTGTTCATGTAAAGCAGGACGACGATCAGGAACAGCGTGATCGGCACGACGATGCGCAGGCGCTCCCGGACGCGGATCATGTTCTCGTACTGGCCGCTCCACACCACGGAGTACCCGGTCGGGACCTGGACCTGCGCCGCGACGGCGCGCCTTGCCGCCTCGACATATCCTCCGATGTCGCGCCCCGCGATGTCGACGTAGACGTATCCTGTCTTCATGCCGTTCTCGTTGCGGATCATGGCGGGGCCGGTCGTCAGCCGGATGTCGGCGATCTGGGCCAGCGGGAGCTGCGCGCCCGACATCGTCGGGACCAGCACCCGCTGGAGCCGCTCGAGGCTGTCCCGCATCTCGCGGGCGTAGCGGACGTTGATGGTGTAGCGTGCGGGCCCCTCGACCGTCGTGCTGATCGTCTCGCCGCCGATGGCCGACTGGATGACCATCTGGGCCTCCTGGATCGACAGGCCGTAGCGCGCCAGCGCCTCGCGTTTCAGATCGAAGTCGAGAAAGTACCCCCCCGCCGTCCGCTCGGCGTAGATGCTGCGCGTCCCGCCGACGTCCCGGACGGCCGCCTCCACCTGGCCGCCCAGGCGCTCGATGACGGCCAGATCCGGACCGAATATCTTGATGCCGACGGGAGTGCGGATCCCGGTCGTCAGCATGTCGGTCCGGTTCTTGATCGGCATCGTCCAGGCGTTGGAAACGCCGGGGAATCGGAGCCTCTGATCCAGCTCGGTGACGAGGTCCTCCCGGGTGATCCGGTCCCACCAGATGTGGCGCAGGGGGGCCTGCAGGAATTCCGGCCACCTGGAATAGAACCGCGGCACCCGCCGCCACTGGTCGTGGGGCTTCAGGAGGATGGTCGTCTCGAACATCGACAGGGGCGCGGGGTCCGTGGAGGTGTCCGCGCGGCCCGCCTTGCCGAAGACCCGCTCAACCTCCGGGACCCCGGCGATGATCCGGTCCATCGTCTCCATGAGGTCCTCCGCCCCCGTCACCGACAGTCCCGGCATCGTCGTCGGCATGTACAGGAGCGACCCTTCGTCCAGGGGCGGCATGAACTCGTCCCCGAGCTGCATGAAGATCGGGATGGTGGACAGGAACAGGGCGAGGGCCGCGGCGAGGGTGAGCTTCGGATAATCCAGGACCAGCCGGCAGGCCGGCTCGTAGATCCGGAACAGGATCCGGCTGATCGGGTGGCCCTCCTCGGGATGGTACGTGCCGACCGCCACATGGCTGGCCAGCCGGGACAGGAAGCGCGGGCGGAACTTGAAAGGGTCCATGCGGGTGAACAGCATCCGCATGGCCGGATCGAGCGTCAGGGCGAGGAGCGCGGCGATCGCCATGGCGAGGTTCTTGGTGTAGGCCAGGGGCTTGAACAGCCGCCCCTCCTGGTCGACCAGCGTGAAGATCGGCATGAAGGCCACGGCGATGACCAGAAGGGAGAAGAAGACCGCCGGACCGACTTCCTTGAGGGCGTTCAGCCGGACCTCGTGATAGTCTCCGACGCGCCCTCCCGCGTCCCAGAGCTGCAGCTTTTTGTAGGCGTTCTCCACCTCGACGATCGCGCCGTCGACCAGGACGCCGATCGAGATGGCGATCCCGGCCAGCGACATGATGTTCGAGGTGATGCCCATGAAGTACATCGGGATGAACGCCAGCACGACCGACACCGGGATGGTGACGATCGGCACGAGGGCCGAGGGGATGTGCCAGAGAAAGAGCAGGATGACCAGGCTGACGATGATCATCTCGAGCACGAGCTCTTCCTTGAGATTGTCGATCGACTTCTGGATGAGGTCGGAGCGGTCGTAGGTCACGACCATCTCGACCCCGTCCGGCAGGGACGGCCGGACGCTGTCGATCTTTTCCTTGACGCGGCGGATGACGTTCAGGGCATTCTCCCCCGAGCGCATCACGATGATGCCGCCGACCGTGTCCCCCTGGCCGTCGAGATCCACCACGCCGCGCCGGATGTCGGGGCCGAGCGCCACCCGGGCCACGTCGCGCACCAGGACCGGCGTTCCCCGGCCGTTGTCGCCCACCACGATGTTCTCGATGTCGGCGATCGACCGGGCGTAGCCGCGCCCCCGCACCATGTACTCGGCCCCCGAGAACTCCACCAGGCGCCCGCCGACGTCGTTGTTCCCCTGCCGGATCGCCTCGGTCACCCGCTGCAGCGGGATCTTGAGAGCCACCATCGCGTTCGGGTCGACGCTCACCTGGTACTGCTTCTGGAAGCCGCCGATCGAGACGACCTCGGCCACCCCCGGCACGCTCTGCAGCCAGTAGCGCAGGTACCAGTCCTGGAACGAACGGAGCTGCGCCAGATCATTCCGGCCCGAGCGATCGAGGAGGGCATACTGATAGACCCAGCCGACGCCGGTGGCGTCGGGCCCCAGCTCGGTGCGCACGCCATCGGGCAGGCGGGGGAGGATTTTGCTCAGGTACTCGAGGGTCCGGCTGCGCGCCCAGTAGATGTCCGTGCCGTCCTGGAAGATGATGTAGACGTACGAAAACCCGAAATCGGAAAAGCCGCGAATCGCCTTGACCCCAGGGGCGCCCAGAAGCGCCGTGATGATCGGGTAGGTGACCTGGTCCTCCATGATGTCCGGGCTCCTGTCCCAGCGCGAGTAGACGATGACCTGCGTGTCCGACAGGTCCGGGATGGCGTCGAGCGGGACGTTCTGCATGGCGTACACGGCCATGCCCACGGCCACCGCCGCCAGGATCAGGACGATGAACTTGTTGTGCGCCGAGAACTCGATGATCCGTCCGATCATCAGCGTTCCCTCCTGGCCCCCTCCGGTGTCGCTGCCGGTTGCGCGGGCTTCGGGAAGCCCGCCGACTGCAGGGCCGACTTGAGGCGCGACTCGGAGTCGATCAGAAAATTGCCGGACGTCACGACCGTGTCTCCCTCCGCCAGCCCTTCCAGGACCTCGACCGCGTCGGACGTCCTGAGGCCGAGGCGCACCTCGCGCGGCTCGAACGTGCCCTCGCCTTTCGCGACGAAGACGATGTCGCGGGTGCCGGTCGCGAGCACGGCGCTCTCGGGGACCGCGAGCCGCTCGCCGAGGTCGCCCACGAGCTCGACGTCGGCGTACATCTCGGGCTTGAGCGTGAGATCCGGGTTGGGGAACTCGAGACGCACCTGGACGGTGCGGGTCGCCGCGTCCAGAACGGGTGAGACGAGCCCGACGCGCCCCCGGAAAACCCGGCCGGAAAGGTAGGAGAGCGTCATCGTTGCGGGTTGTCCCGCGCGCACGTAGGGAAGCTCGTACTCGTAGACCGAAGCCACCACCCAGACGCGCGACAGGTCGCCGAGGTCGAGGAGCG
>JACOUZ010000311.1 GCA_016177515.1 Acidobacteriota bacterium | reverse complement strand
GTCTGTGCGGGGCAAGGCCTTCATCAAGGGTGGCTATCGCCCTGCGGAACGGTGGCGGGCTCGTGCGCCGGCGGGCATGCGACCGCTCGCGGACAGGGCCGACCGGGTGTCGTGCGGCGCGGGACGCCGTGCGGGGCCCGGATCAGAGGGTGACGCGCTCGGCCCAGAGCACCCCGTCGATCCGGGCGATCTGGGAAAGAAGATCGTCGGTGACCGGCGAGTCGAGGTTGAAGATCGCAATCGCCCGGCCGCCCGAGCGGTCGCGCCCCAGCGACAGGTAGGCGATGTTGACCGAGGCCTCGCCGAGCGCCGTCCCGATCCTCCCGACCATGCCGGGCCGGTCGTCGTTGCTGACGATGAGCATCGAGCCTTCGGGGATGGCGTCGAGGTGGAACTCGTCGAGGCGCACCAGGCGCGGCTCGCGCTTGCCGAACAGCGCCCCGGAGGCGGAGCGCGTTCCGTCCCGCCCGCGCAGCGTGGTGGAGATGAGCGCCGCGAAATCCTGCGGCTCCGCGGCCCGCGTCTCCAGGACCCTGATGCCGGCGTCCCTGGCGAGCAGGTGGGCGTTGACGACGTTCACCGGGTCGGAGAGCTTGGCCTGCAGGAATCCCTTGAGAAAGGAAGCAGTCAGCGGGCGCATCGGGTACTCCTGCACCGCCCCCGAGTACTCGAGGACCACCTCCGAGACCGGGCCGCGCGCCAGGGCGGACAGGAGCCGTCCGAGGCGCTCGCACAGATCTCTGTAGGGCAGCAGGGCCGGCAGGAGCTTCGGGTCGATCCCCTCCACGTTGACCGCGTTGGCGACCAGCCCGTCCTTGAGGTAGGCGGCGATCTGCTCGGCGATGCGCACCGCGACCTTCTCCTGCGCCTCCTGGGTCGAGGCGCCGAGGTGCGGCGTCAGGATCACGGAGTCGAGGGCGAGGAGGGGGCTGCCGGCCGGCGGCTCGGTTTCGAAGACGTCCAGTGCGGCGCCAGCCACCTGCCCGGACTGGAGTCCTTCGATGAGGGCGGCCTCGTCGATGATGCCGCCGCGCGCCACGTTCAGGATGCGCACTCCCCGCCTGCAGCGACGGAGCTGCTCGCGGCCGATCAGGTGGCGTGTCCCGGCGCTGAGGGGCAGGTGCAGCGAGATGAAGTCGGATCGCGCGAAGATCGCCTCGATCGGCACCAGGGCCGCGCCGAGCCGGGCGGCCACGTCCTCCGAGAGGACCGGGTCGTAGCCGATCACCTCCATGCCGAAGGCGCGGGCGCGCGCCGCCACCTCCCGTCCCACCTTTCCCAGGCCCAGGATGCCGATCACCTTGCCGAACAGCTCCACTCCGAGGAAGCGGCCGCGGTCCCATCGGCCGGCCTTCATGGATCGGTCGGCCTGGGGGATCTGCCGGGCCAGCGCCAGGAGCAGAGACAGGGTGTGCTCGGCGGCCGAGATGGTGTTCTCGCCCGGGGCGTTCATCACCACGATGCCGCGCTTGGTGGCGGCCGGCACGTCGATGTTGTCCACCCCCGCCCCGGCGCGACCGACGACGCGCAGCCTCGGAGCCGCGCGCAGGACCTCCTCGCCGATGCGGGTGTCCGAGCGCACCACGATCCCCTCCACGTCCGCCGCCGCCCGCAGGAGGTCCTCCCTGGAGATGCCCGGGCGGTGGTCCGCCTCGATCCCCGCGCGCCGCAGGACCTCGGCGCACACCGGCAGGATCTTGTCGGCGATCAGGACCTTCATGCTCCGATCTCCTGCAGCACACCGTCCATCGCCCCCAGAAGCTCCTCGAGCCCCTGCACCGTGTGATCCCCCATGTGGCCGATGCGGAACGTCTGCTCCTTCAGCCGGCCGTAGCCGTTGCTGACGCCGTAGCCGCGGCCGGCCACAGCCGACACGAACCGGGCGACCTCGATGCGGCGCGTGTTCGCAAAGCAGGTGACGGTGTTCGAGCGCGCCTTCTCCTCGGCGAAAAGACCGAAGCGCCCGGCGGCCCAGGCGCGCGCCCGGTCGCCCATGGCGCGGTGCCGGGCGTAGCGCGCCTCGAACCCTTCCGCCTCGATGCGCTTCATCTGCGTCTGCAGGGCGAAGATGTGGCCGATGGACGGGGTCGCCATCGGCATGTTCCGATCGAAGAACCCCTTCAGGCGGATGAAATCGAAGTAGTACCCCTTCCCCACCCGCCTCGCCGAGCGCTCGAGGGCCCTCGCCGACACGGAGCACACCGAGAACCCCGGCGGCAGCGCCAGGCACTTCTGCACGGAAGCCAGGCAGACATCGATGCCGTTCCTGTCCACCTCGACGGGGATCCCGCCCAGGGACGAGACGGCGTCCACCAAAAGCGCCACGTCCCCCTGGCGGCGCACCGCCTCGGCGATCTCCGGAAGCGGGTTGGTGACCCCGGTCGACGTCTCGTTGTGCACCAGGGCGACGGCGTCGTAACGGCCGGTGGCCAGCATGTCGGCGACGGCCTGCGCCGGCACCGCCCTGCCCCACTCGACGTGCAGCGGGTCGGCCTCCAGGCCGCAGGCCAGGGCCACCTCGTAGAAGCGCTCGGAAAAGGCCCCGCACACCGGCACCAGCGCGCGGCGGGCCACGCAGTTCCGGAGCGCCGCCTCCCACAGGCCCGTGGCCGAGCAGGCGGTCAGGAAGATGTCGCCGGCGCGCGTCCCGAACAGGAGGCGCAGGCGCGGCACGAGATCGCGGATGATTTCCTGCATCTCGGCGCCGCGGTGGCCGATGACCGGACGCGCCATCTCCCGCAGGATCTCCGGCGAAACCTCGGTGGGGCCCGGGGTGTACAGGACCTTGTGGTCTTTCCTGGCGGTGGGCATGCGCGCGGACCCGGCTCCCGGATCGTTCCTAGAACAGCTTGGCGATGTCGAGATAAATCACGGAGGCCATGAACAGAAGGAGCAGCACCAGCCCCGCCTGCATGACGCGCTCCTTGAGCTGGACCGACAGATCGCGGCGGATCGTCCCCTCGATCAGCAGCGTGAACACGTGCCCCCCGTCCAGGGGCGGGATCGGGAACAGGTTGATGATGCCGAGCTGCAGGCTGACGTAGGCGATGAACTTCAGGAAATAGACGAGCCCCTCCTGGGCCATCGCCCCCGACGCAAGGTACAGCCCGATCGGCCCGGAGAAGGCCCGCATCGACAGCTCGCGCAGGATCAGCTTCTTCAGGGTCAGAAAGGTCACGGCGACGTCCTCGATGTTTTTCGACCACGATCCGACGAGGGCCTCGAGGAATCCGTACGTCCGGGTGGTCATAGGAGGCGTTGGCACGAAGCCGATGACCCCCTTGTCCCCGTCCCGCACCGGCACGATCACCTTTTCGAACGCCCGGCCGTCGCGCTCGATGACGAACCGGAGCGGCTGGCCGGCGGACCCCTGGATCGCCTTGAACACCCGCGACAGGGTGGTCATCTCGACGTCCCCGATCGAGACGATGCGATCGCCCCGCCTCAGGCCGGCCTCCGCCGCCGGACGCCCGGGCTGCACATCGCCCACGATGACCCCCGTGGCCGGAAGGAGCGACTGGATGCCGATGCTGTTCCTGGCGTCGGCGTTGATTCGAAGCGACACGGCGAGGCGCTTGCCGGAACGCTCCAGGACGACCTCCCGGGTCTGGCCGGGGCTCAGCAGGATCGCCAGATCCAGGTCCTTCCAGGTGGCCACCGGCTGGCCGCCCACGCTGAGTATCCGGTCGCCCGCCTGGATGCCCGCCTCCACCGCCGGGGAATCGGGGTCGATCTCCCCGACCACGGGCGGTTGTCCGGGGTAGATCGGCTCCTGGGTTCCCGTCATCAGGATCACCACGGTCAGGACGTAGGCAGTGACCAGATTGAACACCGCACCCATGACGAACACCAGGAAGCGCTGGAAGCGCGAGCGTGACAGGAGATCGCCCGGATCCTGGGCGTTGCCCTCCTCGGGGGTCTCCCCCTTCAGCTTGACGTAGCCGCCGAGCGGCACCCAGGAGACACGGTAATCGGTCCCGCCGCGCTTGAAGCCGGCGAGGCGCGGGCCGAAGCCGACCGAGAAGATCTCGACCGTCACCCCGAGCCACTTGGCCACCAGGTAGTGCCCGAATTCGTGGAACAGCACCACCACGCCCAGGACCACCCCGAACGGCAGGGCGAATTCCCAGATCCAGCTCACGTGCGACAGAAGCCAGCTCAACGCTCACCTCCCTGCAACAGAATCTCCTCCGCCACGCCCCGCGACCAGGCGTCCGCCTCCAGGACGCCCGCGAGCGAGGTCACGGGAACGGGGCGGTGCCGCTCCAGGACCTTCTCGACCACGCGCGGGATTCCCGGAAAGCCGAGGCGCCCCGCCAGAAAAGCGTGCACGGCGACTTCGTTGGCCGCGTTCAAGGCCGCCGGCGCGGTCCCCCCCGCCCGCAGGGCGGCGTAGGCCAGGCCGAGACACGGGAAGCGCCGCCGATCCACCGGGAGAAACTCCAGGGTCCCGAGGGCCGGGAGATCGGGCGCCGGCACCGGCCCCTGGAAGCGATCCGGGTAGCCGAGGGCGTACTGGATCGGCCCGCGCATGTCGGGCACGCCCATCTGGCACAGAACCGATCCGTCCACCATCTCGACCAGTGAATGCACCATGCTCTGCGGGTGCAGGACAACTTCCAGGCGGTCCGCCTCAAGGTCGAACAGCCAGCGCGCCTCGATGACCTCCAGACCCTTGTTCATCAAGGTCGCGCTGTCGATGCTGATCTTTCTTCCCATGTTCCACACCGGATGCCTGAGCGCCTGTTCCGGAGTCACCGTCCGCAGCTCATCGAGAGGGGTGGTCCGGAACGGCCCGCCCGACGCGGTCAGGATAATGCGCCGCACGCCGTCCGTCGACCCGCCCCGCAGGCACTGGTGCACCGCGGAGTGCTCGCTGTCCACCGGCACCAGGCTGCCGCCCGACTCCCGGAGCGTCTGCTGCAGGAGCGGGCCCGCCATCACCAGGCTTTCCTTGTTGGCGAGGGCCACCCTCTTGCCGGCCTGGAGGGCGTGATACGTGGCCGGCAGCCCGGCCGCCCCCACCACGGCCGCCACGACGATATCCGCCGCCGGGAACGCCGCCGCGTCCAGGAGCCCCTTCGGCCCCGTCACGATTTCGCAACCGGCCCGCCGCGCCGCTGGCTGGATCGCCCGCGCCCCGTCCGCATCACCGAGGGCCGCGAGGCGGGGACGGTGCTTCCCGATCTGCTCCGCCAGGAGCGCGGCGTTCCGCCCGGCCGCCAGCGCCACGACCTCGAACCGATCCGGGAAGCGCCCGATCAGGTCGAGGGCCTGCACCCCCACCGACCCGGTCGATCCGAGAATCGAGACGGCACGCCGCGCGATCCGGGCCATCAGTGCGCCCTCATGGCGAAGAGGTAATAGTAGTAGAGGACCGGTCCGGCGTACAGGAGAGAGTCCATCCTGTCCAGGATCCCTCCGTGGCCCGGGACCAGGGAGGCGCTGTCCTTCAGGCCGGCCCCCCGCTTGAGCATCGATTCCACCAGGTCGCCCAGAATGCCGATTGTCCCCAGAGCCAGGCCCAGGAACAGGCAGTCGGCCACGCCCAGCCGATGCATGAACCAGGCGCGGGCCACGAAGGCCGCGACCAGAGCGCCGAGAACCCCTCCCACGGCCCCCTCGACGGTCTTCTTGGGGCTGACGCGCGGAGCCAGCGGCCGGCGGCCGAGCGCGCGGCCGACGCAGTACGCGGCCGTGTCGCTCCCCCACACCACGAAGAAGAGCAGGAAGACCAGGTCGGACCCGGTCTCCTCCCCCTTCGGCAGGTCGTTCATGGTGCGCAGATCGATAAGATACCCGAACAGCACGCCCACGAAGGTGGCGACGAAGAAGGACGTGCCGGTGTCGGCCAAGGCCGGGCCCCACTCGCCGCCGCGCCAGAGAGACGCCAGCGGCAGCGCCAGGAGACCGAACGCCAGGGCGTAGCGGATGTCGACCGTGGCGTACACGAAGGAGGCCAGGATCAGCAGGGCCATCACCGCCCCGAGGAGGCGGTGGCAGCGCTGGCCGCGGGCGGAGGCGAGCCGGTACAGCTCGCGGAGGGCCAGGAGGGCACCCGCGGCGATCAGGATCTCGTAGACGCCGGGGTCGAGCTTCTTGACGATGAACCAGAAGACGGGGAGGAAGGCGGCCGCCGAAAGGACGCGCTTCATGCGGGACCCGGGGACGCTCTCACGCCTGTCAGGCCGTGACCTTGCCGGGCGAAAGGCTGACCGGCTCCGGCTCGGATCCGACCCGTCCGTAGCGCCGATCCCGCTTCTGGTAGTCGATGACAGCCTGCAGGAGCTCGCGCCTGCGGAAATCGGGCCAGAGCGTTTCCGTGACCCAGATCTCGGCGTAGGCGATCTGCCAGAGGAGGAAGTTGCTGATGCGCATCTCCCCGGACGTGCGGATCAGCAGATCGGGGTCGGGCTGGCCGGCAGTGTAGAGGAAGGACGCGAACTTCGCCTCGTCGACCGGCGCGCGCGCGGCGCCGGATCGGCCGCGCTCGGCCAGGATCCGGTTGACCGCGTCCACGATCTCGGCGCGGCCTCCGTAGGACAGGGCGATGTTGAACAGAAGCCCGGTGTTGCCGCGCGTGGCCTCCATGCCGCCCTGCAGCTCGCTCCGGACGGCCGGGCTCAGCTCGTCCACCCGGCCGATGACGTTGAAGGCGATGTTGTTCTCCTGGAGAGTGCGCAGCTCTTTCCGAAGATACTCGCGCAGAAGGTCCATGAGCATGTCAACCTCCGGGCGCGGCCGCTTCCAGTTTTCGAGGGAAAAAGCGTACAGCGTGAGCACCTGGCAGCCGAGCCGGGCGGAGGTCTCGACCACGTCCCGCACCGCGGCGATGCCGGCCCGGTGGCCGGCGACGCGCGGCAGGCTGCGCATGCGGGCCCAGCGCCCGTTGCCGTCCATGATGATGGCGATGTGCCGGGGCAGGCGGGCGAAATCGATCAGCGAGAGCAGCCGCTCCTCGGGCGATCCCTTGGCGATGAATCCCTCAAAGTCTCTTGCCGGATGGGGCATGGCGGGGGTCGTCGCTCCCACGCGGAATGAGGTCGAATCGTAACACACGCCGGACGGAGTGAGCAAGAACGCCGCGGCCTGAGACATCCCCCGATGCGAGTGGCGGGCCAGACCGGGCCGCCGCGTAGTGGCTCATGCTCGCTCGCGCAGGTGCTTCGGCGTCCATCTCTCGCGCATGGCGCGGCTCGAAATCGCCACGCCGCGGCGGCCCGGTCTGGCCCGCGACGCACCTCTGGAGATCGCTCCGCGCACGGGTCCGGGAGGGTTCTTGCGTCCCGCCCGGGTACAGCGATGGGGGGCCCGCCCCCCGGGTGGCGGAGAGAGGCATACCCAGCGGCAGGTGGGGGGGGGGGGCGGGGGGGGGGGG
>JACOUZ010000315.1 GCA_016177515.1 Acidobacteriota bacterium | reverse complement strand
GGCCAGGACGTCACGAGCGATCTCGATCTCAAGCTGCTGCAGGCCCAGTTCCGCTTCACCCTGGCCGACCTGAAGCTCGTCGACGCGGGCGTGGGGATCGCGCTGAACCAGGCGCAGATCAACATGGAGTTGGACGGATCGTTCAGCGGCCGGAGCGCGCTCGACGAGAAGGTCCCCTACCCGACCCTGGTCGCCGCCGTCGCCATCAAGCCGGTACCGGGCTTCCTCATCAAGGCCGAGGCCAACGGCTTCAAGGCGACCGACTCCGGCACCCGGGTCAACATCCTCGACGCCCGCCTGCAGATCGAGTGGTACGTGGCGCACGTTCTCGGCTTCTTCACCGGCTACCGCACCTTCCGCTTCGACGTGGACGACCGGGACTTCGGCTCAATCGAGAACACCTTCAAGGGCCCCTACGCCGGGATTGGCCTGAAGTTCTGAGGTCCGAGGGGGAGGGCGCGCTCGTGTAGGATGGCGGCGATGCCGCCCCCGACGAGCGCCCGCGTCCTGCTGCTCCATCCCGAGCGTCCCGTGCCCAAGACGGCGATCGACTGGGTCGCCGATCGCCAGTCCTACGCCCGCGTGATCGTCCCCCCGGCGCTGCTCCCGGGCGACGTCCTTCCCGCCCGCGCCCGGCACGAGCCCTTCGCCGCGCCCCACCCGGACGCAGCCAGGGTCGCGGCGGAGGCGGCTGCCCTCCTGGCGGACCCCGGGACCTGCTTCCGCCACGTGGTCGAGGCGGCCGCCCTGGCCCTTCTCGAGGACGCCGCGGTGATCGCCGCCGGGGCGGGGACGTTCCGCGATCTCATCCCGCTGTCGTCCTGGTCGATGAACGTGCCGGAGCGCCCAACCGACGGACTCCTGGTGCAGCACCTCGGGATCGCGGGCAGGGTGCCTCGGGCCTGGAGGGAGGCGGCCGCCAGAGCCCTCGAGGCGGCCCTTTCCGGCGACGCCGCGCGCATTTGCAAGGCCGCCCGCGACCGGCGCCTGCGGGCGCGGCGCGAGGGCCCGGAGCGCTTCGCCAGGCTGGCGAAGAAGAGCGCCGGCCTGCGCCCCGCCGTGGTCTACCTCGATCTGATGGCCGCGCCCGGCGCCGCCACACCCGCGTTCACCGGGTGGCTGGGCTGCCTGGAAAGGGAGCGGGCGGCCGCCCTCCTGTCGGTCGCGGCCGCGGTGTTCGTCTAGGAGCCTGTCCGGGTATTGGGACGGGCCGCGTTCCGGAGGGCGCATGGGGCTTGCGGGCGTATGCGGCGTTGCTCGTCGTGGGCGTTGGACGCACATCGCGTCCCTCCTCGCTCCTGGCCTCCGCCCGCAAGCCCCGTGCGCGCGGCCCATCCGAATACCCGGACAGGCTCCTGGCCACCTTTTTGGCCGCCCCGGGCCGGAGGATGTTACGCTTCACCCGGCGACATCACTGAAAGGAGCCACCTGACATGCGACTTGCGCTGCGTCTCCCCACCCGTCTTCTCCTGCTCGCCGCGAGCGCGTCGCTCGCCGCGATCCTGGCCGCGAAAGCGGCGCCGGGCCAGGCCGCGAAACCGCCGGAGGCCGACGCCGCGTGCGACGCGATCAAGAAGCTGCAAGGGCCGGCGCAGGCCGAGGTCCTGGCCCTGGCGCGCATTCTGGCGCTCAAGCCGGCGATGGCGATCGACTTCTCCGGCACCAGCGGCGAGTACTGCCTGAACACCGGGAGCCCCGTGATGGCCCACTTCAGCGCCCGCCCCGAGACAACCGGCGAGGACATCGTCTACTTCATCGACGCCGCCCCGCTGGTGGCGAGGGGGCTCCGCCTGCAGGAGTTCCCGGCCATTGATCCGAAGCTCGGGGGCATGCAGCCGGGCACCTGGTATCGCTACGAGGGCAAGGGGAAGGAGCCGCACCACGGCATGGAGTTGAGCGACCGCACCTGGCTGATCCTGGCCGTCGACGTGAAGTAGAGGCCGGGCCGGCTCCCTCTCACTTCACCAGACGCCGCTTCATGAGATGGATGCCGAGCAGGCACAGGGGCGGCGCCAGCGCCACCAGGTACAGAAGGTCCCAGGCGAGATCGGCCGGCATGCGGCCCAGCCCCAGCTCGCGGATGACGTTCGCCACGTGCGTGAGGGGAAGGAGGTTGGCGATCCGCTGCGCCCAGAGCGGCAGGACATCCAGCGGGAAGAACGTGCCGGAGAACAGGAACATCGGCATGATGAACAGGAAGGTGGGGAGGTTGAACGAGTCGATCTGCGGCACGACCCCTGTGAAGCACAACCCGAGGCCCGCGAACAGCAGCCCCGCCAGAAGCGAAAACGGCACGATCAGGAGGGCGTGCGGGTAGTGCAGGAGGCCGAAGAAGCTGATCGCCACCATCATCACGGCGCAGGAAATCGTCCCCTTGGTCGTGGCCCACAGGAGCTCGCCCGCCATGACGTCCTCGAGCGACAGGGGCGTGGTGATGATGGCGTCAAACGTCCTCTGGTAGTGCATCCTCACGAAGGTGTTGTAGGTCGTCTCGAAGAACGCCTGGAACATGACCTGGGTCGCCAGGAGGCCCGGCGCGATGAAGGCGGTGTAGCCGACCATCCGGTCCCGGTACTCCACCTCCTTCACCAGAGCGCCGATCCCGGCCCCGAAGGCCAGCAGGTACAGGATCGGCTCCGCCAGCGGCGGGAACAGGTTCGTCTTCCAGGTGACGAAGTAGACGTCCCGGTTGCGCTGCCAGACGCGCATCGAGCGGAGGCTCACGCTGCGCACCAGGGCGCCGACGCCCGCCAGGCTCATTCGCGCAGCTCCCTGCCGGTCAGCTTCAGAAAAAGGTCCTCCAGCCCGGCCATGCGCACCGTGCAGCGCTCCGCCGGGTAGAGCCGAGCGATGGCCGCGAACACCGCCTCTCCCGAATCGGTATGGATCCACAGCCGGTGCGTGTCGGCCTCGAACGTCCAGCCCTGAGCGCGCGCATACTCCGGAAGGTCGGGCGGGAAGCCGTAGACCTCGACGACCTCCCTGCCGACGCGGCTCCTGACCAGGTCGGACGGCGCCCCTTCGACCAGGATGCGGCCGTGGTCCATGATCACCAGGCGGTCGCACAGCGACTGCGCCTCGTCCATGTAGTGCGTGGTCAGGAGAATGGTCTTTCCCTGCCGGCGCAGCGTGCGCACCCGGTCCCAGACCTGGTGCCGCGACTGCGGATCGAGGCCCGTGGTCGGCTCGTCGAGGATCAGAAGGTCGGGATCGTTCACCAGCGCCCGGGCGATCGCGAGGCGCTTCTTCAGCCCGCCGGACAGCTCCCGGATGCGCGCGTCGCGCCTCTCCCACAGGCCCATGAATTCCAGGAGCTCCCTCGCCCGATCGGCCGCCTGCACGGCCGGGATCCCGAAATAGCGCGCGAAGACCGTCAGGTTCTTGCGCACCGAGAAGTCGGGATCGAGGTTGTCCTCCTGCTGGCAGACCCCGATGCGCCTCTTGATCGCCCGGGGCGCGTCGCGCACTCCCATGCCGAACACGGACAGATCGCCGGAGGTGATCGGCGCCGAACAGTGGATCATCTTGACGGTCGTCGTCTTCCCCGCCCCGTTCGGGCCGAGAAACCCGTAGCACTCCCCGGCGTCGACGGCGAAGCTGACGCCGTTCACCGCCCCGAGCCGGCCGAATGTCTTCGTGAGGCCCCGCGCCTCGATCACGGATGGCATCCCGCACTCCGGAAACGCGACAGGATCGTAGAGTACGGGATGGGCACGGCCGGGAGCAAGCCGCGGCGCGCCTGAGCCACCCCCAGTTTCGGGTGGCGGGCCGCAGCGCGGCGTGGCTCATGCTCGCTCGCGCGGGCTCTCGAGTGTCCATCGGTCGCGCATGGCGCGGCTCGAAATCGCCACGCCGCGCTGCGGCCCGCCACCTGCCTCTGGGAATGCCTCCCTCCGCCAACCGGGGGTGGCCTCCGTCATCGCCGCGCCCGGGTGGGACGCAAGAACGGGACACAGGCCGCCACCTGCGTCCCGTTCGGGTGCGGCGACGATGCGAGGAGCCTCCCGGACCCGTGCGCGGTGGAGGGGTGGGACAGCCCGGGCGATTCCCGTCAGATGGCGTCGTTCGTTTCGAGGCGCGCCGCTTGCAACGCTGCGCGCGCGGCGTCCAGCTTCATGCGCGCCCTTTCCAGCTTCTGCCTGACGCCTTCCTCGATGCGCTTCTCGAACAGGAGCTCTCGGGAGGACTCCTCCTCGTCCCCGGCCGGCTCTTCTTTCCTGGGCAGCGAGACCGAGACACTCGTCTCGCGCCGATCGCGCACGATGCCGATCGGGAAGGTCTTGCCCCGCCGGTCGCGCAGGGCGCTGCGCAAGTCGGACGAGTCCGAGACCTTCTCCCCGTCCACCTTGACGATGACGTCGCCGGCGCGCAGGCCGCCGGAGTCGGCCGGACTCCCCTTCTTGACCGATCGCACCAGGACGCCTTCCCCGTCCTTCACTCCGAAATACTCCCCCAGCTGCCCGGTGAGATCCTCGACCGATACGCCCAGGCGGAAGGACGACGGAATCCCCTCCAGCAGAGGGATTTCCGGGATATCGATATCGGGAATCTCGACGTGCGGCATGTCGACGTCGGGGATTTCGATCCGCTTCCTGAAGATTCTCTGGCGCTCCCCGCCCTCGTGCTCGGTGACCTTGACGCGCACGGTGCGGGACTGCCCGGCCCGGGAGACCTGCAGCGTTACGGTGCGCCCCGGCGGGGTCTCGCGCACGAGACGCGTGAGCTGCGCGGCGCCTTCGACGCGATTCCCCTGGTACTCCAGGATGACGTCCTCCTTCTCGAGGCCGGCTTCCTCGGCGGGGCTGCCGGGCACCACCCCCTTGATCTCCACGCCGGTCTCCTCCTTGAGGTTCAGCTCCTTCACTCTTTCGCCGGTGATGTCGGCGATGCTGACGCCCAGCCACGAGCCCCCCGACGAGAAGAGGAGCATGCGGTCGTGGGGGGGGCGCGGCGCCCGCGCGGGCCGGGGGGGCGCCGCCTCGGCGGGCGGCGGC
>JACOUZ010000314.1 GCA_016177515.1 Acidobacteriota bacterium | reverse complement strand
CGCTCGAGGAGCATGGCGATGGCGCCGCCGTACCGTCCGATCGTCCGCTCCAGGGCCTCGTCGTCGGGGTGTGGGACGGCGGGCCGGTCCTCGGCCGGATCGAGCGACAGGACCTGGATGCGGATGACGCCGGCCGACAGGAGGACGTGCAGCGCCTGCCAGGTCTCGAATTCGCCCTGACGGGCGAGGACGATGATCTCGCGGACGGTGCGCCGCCCGTCCACCAGGGCCAGGACGACTTTCTCGAAGTCCGACAGCTTCACCGAGCGCGCCAGCTCTTCGGTCGATCGCAGCGGGGCGAGAATGATGCGGTCGTTCTGGATCTTCTCCCGGACGCGCGACCATTCGTCCAGCCGGCGCGTCCCCTCCATGATGAGATTCATGACGCTGACGTCGAGGGAGATCTTCTCCAGCGAAGCGGCGCCCTCCCGGAACTCGAACTGCCCCTCCCTCCAGTGGAACAGGGAGTAGACGATTTCGGTGACCTGGCCCTGCACGGCGCTCCACAGCTCGGACGGCGTCAGGGCGCCTATCTTGATGAGGGCCTTGCCGAGGCGGTCCGGGCTGCCGACCATCGGCGACGCCCGCTGCAGCTGCTCCGTCGTGACTTTCTCGTGCGCCAGGAGAAAGGCCCCGAGACGGTCGCCCGGCATCGACGAGCGCGCGAAGACGATTTCGCCGTCCTCCCACTCCACGGACTTTGCCGCGCCGGGCTGGATGCAGCGCAGCAGGCCGCTCTTGTGGTTGGTGTTGATCATCAGGAGGATATCGGGCAACGGGAAGGCCCGCAGATCTCCCGACAGGACCGGTGCGCTCATGGGTGGACCCGAGGAAAACTGCGCCATCCTAACACAGCCGTCCGCGCGGCCCGCCCCGCGCCAAAGTACAATCTGCGGCTGACGAAAGGGACCCATGGCGGACGCTGCGATCATCCCTCTCCTGCCCGCGCCCCGCACCACGCCGCCGCGCACCGCGATCGGCCGCTGGATGACGGCGGGCGAGCGGCTGTCCGAGCCGAAGCCGCGGGGCGGAGCGGCGCATCCCTGGTACAAGGTCCTGTGGCTGACCGGCGTCGACTACTTCTCCACGCTCGGCTACCAGCCTGGCATCGCGCTCCTGGCCGCCGGGGCGCTGGCGCCTGCGGCGACGTCGATCCTGGTGCTGGTGACCCTCCTGGGAGCGGTGCCGGTCTACGCCCAGGTGGCGCGCCGTTCGTACGCCGGGCAGGGGTCGATCGCCATGCTCGAGGCCCTCCTCCCGGAATGGTCCGGCAAGCTCTTCGTCCTTGCCCTGCTTGGCTTCGCGGCCACCGACTTCGTGATCACCATGACCCTGTCGGCGGCCGACGCGGCGCAGCACGCGGTCGAAAACCCGCTCCTGCACCCGCTTCTCGGATCGCACCGCCTCGGGTTGACGCTCGGGCTGCTGGCGCTTCTGGCCGCCGTCTTCATCATGGGGTTTCACGAGGCGATCCAGGTCGCCCTGGTGGTCGCCGTCCCCTACATCGGCCTGAATCTCATCGTGCTCCTGCGCGGGCTCGTCGAGATCCTGCTCAACCCGGGCCTGATCGGCGCCTGGCGCGCCGATCTCGCCGTGCACGGGGACTGGACGATGCTTCTCGTCGCCTCGGCCTTCATATTCCCCAAGCTGGCGCTCGGCCTCTCCGGCTTCGAGACCGGCGTGTCGGTCATGCCGCTCGTCGAAGGCGGGCCCGAGGACGGAGCGTCCGCGCCGCCGCACGGGCGCATCCGCGCCACGCGCCGACTCCTGCTGTGCGCGGCCCTGATCATGAGCGGCATGCTTCTCCTGTCGAGCCTGGTCACCACCCTCCTGATCCCGCCCGAGGCCTACCTGCCTGATGGGAAGGCTGCCGGCCGCGCCATCGCCTACCTGGCCCATGGGTTTCTGGGACACGGCTTCGGGACCCTCTACGATCTCTGGACCATCGCCATCCTGTGGTTCGCGGGCGCCTCGGCCATGGCGGGGCTCCTGAGCCTGATTCCCCGCTACCTGCCGCGCTTCGGAATGGCCCCGCAGTGGACCGAGTACCGCAGGCCCCTGGTCCTGCTCCTGTTCTCGGTGTGCGTCGTCGTGACCTGGGTATTCAATGCCGAGGTGGAGGCGCAGGCCGGCGCCTATGCCACCGGAGTCCTGGCCCTCATCCTGTCGGCGTCGGTCGCCGTGGCGCTGGCGCTGTGGAAAGAGTTCCGGCAGGGCGGCCCGGCGGCGGCGCGGCTCCGGACGCTCGGCCTCGGCGTGTTCTTCTGGCTGGTCACCGGCGTGTTCCTCTTCACGTTCGTCGACAACGTCATCACCCGCCCGGACGGCGTGGTCATCGCCAGCGTCTTCATCCTGGGAATCATGATCATCGGGGCGGTGAGCCGTGCCCTGCGCTCCACCGAGCTGCGCGTGTCCGAGATCCGCTTCGTGGACGAGGAGTCGGCGGCGCTCTGGAAGGCCATGGCGGGGAAGAAGGTGAACCTCGTCCCGGTCCGCTCCCGCCAGGCCCCGGCCAAGGAGCGCAAGGCGGCCGACCTCCGCCGGCACTACGCCGTGACCGGGCCGCTCGCCTTCCTGCACATCCACTTCCTGGACGACCGCAGCGAGTTCCTGGCACCCCTGCGCGTCAGGGTGACCCGGACCGGCGAGGACTACGTCGTCCACGTCTATGGGGCGGTGTCAATTGCCAACACCATCGCCTACGTCAGCGAGCTCCTCGACCCGATCCGGCTGTTCCTCAGCCTCACGGGCGAGAACCAGATGATGCAGGCCCTCAGGTACCTGGTGTGGGGCGAAGGGGAAATCGGCATCATGGTGTACAGAATCCTGCTGCGTTACTGGGAATGGACTCCTGGGGAGGACGTCCGCCCGCTCATCTTCCTGATGCGGGAATAGGGCGGCGGTGGAGACTATAATCGCCCTGCCCGGCCGGGACCCCGGGGGGCGCAGGAGATGCCGCAGACCATTCTGGTGGTGGACGACGAGCGCGACATCGTCGAGCTCCTGCGCTACAACCTGGTGCAGGCCGGTTATCGCGTGGTGTCGGCCTCCGACGGACGCCAGGCCGTGGACCTCGCCTGCCGCGAGCGCCCCGATCTCATCATCCTCGATCTCATGCTGCCGGTCATGCCGGGGGCCGAAGTCGCGCGGACGCTGAAGCAGGACGAGAAGACGCGCGACATCCCGATCCTGATGCTGACCGCCCGCGGCGAGGAGGTCGATCGCGTCGTCGGCTTCGAGCTGGGCGCGGACGACTACGTGGTCAAGCCGTTCTCGCCGCGCGAGCTGGTGCTCAGGGTGCAGGCCATCCTGAGGCGCGACGAGAAGGAGGCGCCCGGCGCGCGCATCGTCCACGAGCCGCTGGTCATCGACGTGGACGGCCACATCGTGAGCTTGAAAGGGAGGGAAATCGACCTCACGGCCACCGAGTTCAGGCTCCTCCACCGGCTGGCGCGGCGCCCCGGGCGGGCCTACAGCCGCGACCAGCTCCTGTCCGAGGTGTGGGGCTATGGCGGCGACGTGGAGACCCGCACCGTGGACACCCACATGAAGCGCCTGCGCGCCAAGCTGGGCCCGGTCGGCGAATGGATCGAGACGGTGCGCGGAGTGGGCTACCGTTTCCGGCCGGCCGGCTTCGCCGCCGCCGATTGACGCAAGGATGCCTCCCTGAAAATCCGGCACCGTCTCACGCTGTCGTTCGCCGTGGTCGCGGGGCTGTCCTCCTTCCTCGCCGCCATCTTCCTCAACCGCGCCGTCGAGCGGCGCGTCACCGGACAGATCGCGGCGAAGCTCGAGCAGGAGGCACGGCTGGCGGGCGACCTGCTCCGCTCGGAGCCCGATTTCGAGGGGTCGGCCGATCCGCTCGCCGACCGCCTGGGCCGCGACCTCGGGGTGCGCGTCACGGTCATCGACGCCTCAGGCCTTGTGCTCGGCGACACCGACCTGGATGACTCCGGCCTGCGGGCGGTCGAGAACCATGCCGGAAGGCCCGAGGTGGCCGATGCGGTGCGATCCGGCACGGGGCGCGCCTCCCGTCACAGCGGGACGGTGGCGGCCGACATGCTTTACGTGGCCGCCCGCATCGATCCCCGCGACCCGTCGCGGGGCGTCGTGCGGCTGGCCGTGCCCCTCACCGAGGTGAGGGAGGCCCAGCGGGAGATCCTCGCGCCGATCCTCACGGGGGCGCTGCTCTCGATCCTGGTCGCGGCGGGACTCGGCTGGCTCGTCGCCCGCAATCCGGCCCGGCGGCTGGAGGCCATGTCGCGCGCCGCCTCGGCGGTCGCCGCCGGCCGGACGGGCGCCCGCGCCGCGACCGGCGGGGACCGGGAGATCGCGCTCCTGGCCCGCTCGCTGAACCGGATGGCCGACGAGCTCGAACAGCGCCTGCTCCTCCTGGAGCGCGAGCGCAGCCAGCTGCGCACTGTGCTCGAGGGGATGGTCGAGGGGGTCGTCCTGACCGACCCGACCGGCCGCATCCTGGTGGCCAACGAGGCGTTCCGCAGGATCTTCAACGCCCAGCTTCCGGTGGAGGGGCGCCTGCCGCTGGAGACCGCGCGCGTGCCGGCGATGCAGGAGGCGATCGAGGCGGCCCTGGGGGCGGACGAAGCGCTCACCCGCGAGATCGCCCTGGGCGGGGCGCAGGAGAAGGTGATCCAGGCCAGCCTGGCCGCCATTCAGGAGTCGGGCCAGACCATCGGGGCAGTCGCCGTCTTCCATGACGTGACCGAGCTGAAGAGGCTGGAGCGGGTGCGGCGCGAATTCGTCGCCAACGTCTCGCACGAGCTGCGGACGCCGCTCACGGCGATCAAAGGGTACGCCGAGACGCTGCGCGACGGCGGCCTGCGCGACCCCGAGACGGCGGCGGAGTTCGTGCAGGTGATCCACCGCCACGCCGAGAGGCTGCGGGCCCTCATCGAGGACTTGCTCGACCTGGCCTCGGTCGAGCAGGGACAGGCGCGGATCGAGCTGGGGCCCGTGTCCGTCAGGGACGTGGTGACCCAGGCCGAGGCGGTCACCCGCGCGGACGCGGCGGAGAGACGGCACGCCATCACGGTCGATCTGTCCGCGGACCTGCCGGGGGTCCTCGCCGACCGGGATCGCCTGGCCCAGGTCCTCATCAACCTGCTCGACAACGCCGTCAAGTTCACGCCCCCGGGTGGGCGCATCGAGGTGTCGGGCCGTCGCGGCGAAGGCCGGGTGGTCATTGCCGTCCGGGACAACGGCGTGGGCATCCCGCCCGAGGACATCGGCCGGATCTTCGAGAGGTTCTACCGGGTCGGCCGGGCCCGCGATCGCCGGGATGGCGGAACCGGGCTGGGTCTGGCCATCGCCAAGCACCTCACCCAGGCGATGGGAGGGACCATCGAGGTCGAGAGCCTCCCCGGCTCGGGCACGACCTTCCGCGTCACCCTGCCCGCCGCCTGAAACCCCTTTTCACGCAGGCGTCACGTCGCCGCCATTCCGGGCCGGTTCGTCACAGGACTGTCACGCGCTGGACGATTCTTCGTGACCTGATCGCGACATTCTCTGCGGCGATCCCGGCGCGCCATGGGGGCCGCCGGGCCCGAACGGGAGGGACGACGACGATGCGAATGCGAGGCGCTTCGGTGCTCCTCGGCCTCGTGCTGGCCGCCCCGGCCATGCCGGCCCTGGCGCAGGAGCAGAACGAGTGGGGGTATGACAAGGGGTTCTCCCTGAAGATCTCGACCCGCACGCAGTTCCGCTACACCTACACGATGACCGACGACCAGTCGCTCACCGACGACAACGGCGCCTTCAACCTGCCGCGCGCGCGGCTGCGGCTGGACGGGTTCGCCTTCTATTCGTGGCTGAAGTACAAGGTGCAGTACGACTTCACGGGGCAGGATGACGCCGGCGCGTCGCCCGCGCGCAAGAGCCCCGACCTGCGGGACCTGTATTTCGACCTGGCGCGCAATCCCCGGGCGACCGTCCGGCTCGGCCAGTTCAAGGCCCCGTTCGGACTCCAGGAGCTGACCTCCTCGGGAGACCAGGAATTCGTCGATCGCTCGGTGGCCTCCGAGGCCTTCGCGCCTTCGCGGCAGCAGGGGGCGATGCTCTGGGGGACCGGCTTCGGGAAGAAGCTCGGCTACGAGGCCGGCGTGTTCAACGGCAACGGCCGCAACCGCAAGACCAGCGACGACACGGGCTACATGTACGTCGCCCGCGTGCACCTCGACCCCGGCGGCGAGTACAAGCTGTCGGAATCGGCAGTGGATCACCCCGACAAGGTCAACTGGACGATCGGCCTTTCCTACATGCTGAACTCGACCCAGGCGAGCCTCCTGAAGACGGCCGAAGATCTGAAACAGTCAACCGGGGAAGCCTTCTTCGGCCTCAAGTACAAGCGGCTGTTCGCCCTGGCGGACTACTACTCCCGGACGGAGGAGCAGGCCGCGGGAGCCCCCGACGTCGACTCCGCCGGTGCGGTCGGCCAGGCCGGGTTCTTCCTCGTGCCCCGCAAGATCGAAGTCGCCCTGCGCTACAGCTACTTCGACGGGGACGGGGACGTGGTCGAGAACACCGAGATCGAGAAACGCATCGGCTTCGGGTATTACTTCAGCAAGCACGATCTGAAGTTCCAGGCGGACTACGGCCAGGTCGAGGACGAGGCCTCCGCCACCGACAACAAGACCGACGTGTTCCGGGCGCAGGTTCAGATCGTCTTCTGAGGCGCCGGGGGCCGTCACACAACTGTCACAGATTCGTCACCGGAAGGAAATCGGGTTGAACAAGACTCAACGACTGAACACAACGAGGAGAATGCGAATGAAGATGAGGAGAATTCCCGCAGTCGCCGCGGTCTTTGCTTGCGGAGCGGCCGGCCTGGCCGGACTGCTGGCGGCCGCCGACACCATCACCGTCAAGGGTTCCGACACCATGGTGATCCTGGGGCAGAGGTGGGCCGAGGAGTACATGAAGGCGAAGAAGGACGTCACCATCCAGGTGACCGGGGGGGGCTCGGGCACCGGCATCGCCGCGCTCATCAACGGCACGACGACCCTGGCCAACTCCAGCCGGCCGATCAAGGCGGAAGAGAAGGAGGCGGCGAAGAAGAACGGCTCCGACGTCGTCGAGTTCAAGACAGCGATGGACGCCCTCGCCGTGGTCGTCAGCGCCTCCAACCCCGTCGACCATCTGACCATGCAGCAGGTCGGGAAGATCTACACCGGCTACATCAGCAACTGGAAGCAGGTCGGCGGGCCGGACAAGAGAATCCTCCGCTACACGCGCGAATCGAACAGCGGCACCTACGTCTTCTTCAAGGAGCACGTGCTGAACAACCGCGACTACGCGGCCGACGCGCAGACGATGCCCGGGACGAGCGCGGTCGCCGAGGCCGTGGCCAAGGATCCGGCCGGAATCGGCTTCGGCGGGGTGGCCTACTTCGCCGGCAATCCCAAAATCAAGATCCTGAAGATCGCCAAGGACGACAAGAGCGCGCCGATCTCGCCGCTCCTTGCCGGCGGCAAGGTCAATTTCGATGCCGTCTGGAGCGAGACGTATCCTATCGCGCGCTACCTGTACGTCTATTCGGCCGGCCAGCCGAAGGGGGCCGCGAAGGAGTACCTCGACTGGATCCTCGGCCCGGAAGGGCAGAAGATCGTCGAGAAGATCGAGTACGTCCCGATGCCGGGCGAGGCACGCGCGGAGCGCGCCGCCGCGAACTGACGTGGACTCTCGAATCGAATCGAAGATCGGCAAGGCGGGGACGGTCCCGGTCGTGCCCGGGGCCGTCCGTCGCCTCAGGCGCGGCCGCTGGAGGGAAGTCTTCATCGAGACCTTCCTGCGCCTGAACGGCTTCATCGCCATCGCCGCCATCTTGCTCATCTTCATCTTCCTGTTCAAGGAGGGGATCCAGGCCTTCCGGACGATCCCCGCGGGGCATTTCCTCCAGTCGCAGGAGCTCGATTTCGACAACGTGCCGCAGACCGTGCGTCTCTGGCAGCCGGTCGGACAGAACCCCAAGTACTCGCTGATCCCGCTTCTTCTCGGCAGTTTTCTGGTGGCCCTGCCCGGCACCCTCATCGCCACGATCTTCGGCGTGGCCTGCGGCATCTATCTCGCCGAGATCGCCGGGAAGAGGACGCGGGAGGTCATCAAGCCGGCGATCGAGCTCCTGGCCGGCGTCCCGTCCGTGGTCATCGGTTTCTTCTGCCTGGCCACTCTGGCCACCTTCGTCCAGGACGCGCTCGGCACCACCTTCCGGCTGAATGCGATGGTCGGAGCGCTGGGCGTGTCGCTCGTCATCGTGCCGGTGATCGCCACCATGACCGACGATGCCCTGCGCGCGGTGCCCGGGTATCTGAGAGAGGGGGCGCACGCCCTGGGCGCCAATCGCTGGGAGACCATCACCCGGGTGGTCGTCCCCGCGGGGGCGTCGGGCCTGGTCGCCGCGATCCTCCTGGGAATGGGGCGGGCCCTCGGGGAGACGATGATCGTCCTGATGGCGACCGGCAACGCCGCGCAGGTGACGCTGAACCCGTTCGACAGCGTGCGCACGATGACGGCGACCATCGCCGCCGAGCTGGGGGCCGTGCCGCAGGGGGGGGAGCAGTACCGCGCCCTCTTCCTGGTCGGCTCGCTCCTCTTCGTCATGACCTTTCTGATCAACCTGGTGGCCGAGCTGGCGGTCGCCCGGATGCGCCGGCGGCTGGCCCTGTGAAGCGGCGCTTCGTCGAGACGATTGCCCTCGCGCTCCTGCGCGGCACCGCTTTCGCCGTGCTCCTGGCGACGATCCTGCTGATCGGCTCCATTGTCCGGGGCGGCGCCGGCGTCATCACCTGGGAGTTCCTGTCGGCCACGCCCACGGAGGGGATGACGCACGGCGGCATCTTCCCGGCGATCTTCGGGACGATCTGCATCACCCTCCTGATGATCGTCATGGCCCTGCCGCTCGGCGTGTGCGCCGCCATCTACATGGTGGAGTACGCCGGGAGCTCCGGCCTGGCGCGGGTCATCCGGGCGTCGGTGAACAACCTGGCAGGCGTCCCCTCCATCGTCTTCGGGCTGTTCGGGGTCGGGTTCTTCATCCTGTTCATCGGCAGGTCGATCGATCGCGTGCGGGGCGGGGGGCTCCTGTTCGGCCAGCCGGCGATGCTCTGGGCCGCCGCGACCCTGGCCGTGCTGGTGCTGCCGGTGATCATCGTGAACACGGCCGAGGCGCTCACCGCCGTGCCGCGCAGCCACCGCGAGGCCTCCTTCGCCCTGGGGGCGACCCGCTGGCAGACGGTCAGGCGGGTCGTCCTGCCCCAGGCGCGGGCCGGCATCCTGACCGGATCGATCCTGTCGGTCAGCCGCGGGGCGGGGGAGACGGCGCCGATCCTGTTCACCGGCTGCGCCTATTTCCTGCCGCGCCTGCCGATCGTGCACCTCGGCGTCCCGTTCACGGGCCTGTCGGTCCCGATGGTGAACCCGCTCGATCAGTTCATGGAACTGTCGTACCATATCTTCATCATGGCGACCCAGAGCACCGACGCCGCGGCGACCCGGCCGATCCAGTACGGCACCACGCTGATCCTCGTGGCCCTCACCTTCATCCTGAACCTGGCCGCCATTTCGCTGCGCGTCCGCTACCGCAGGGGCCTGGAATCGCGATGAAGTCCTCGGCCATGGTGACACCCCGCCCGGCGCGCGAGGCGGTCTCCAACGCCTCTCCGGCCAAGGTCGCCTTCGGAGGGGTGAGCTTCTCCTACCCCGGCCGGCAGGCCCTGAGCGGCGTCACTCTCGACGTCCCCGAGAGGCGGGTGACCGCCATCATCGGCCCCTCGGGTTGCGGCAAGTCGACGCTCATCAAGTCGATCAACCGGATCGCCGAGATCGGCACCGAAGTGAAGGTGGAAGGGAGGGTCACTATCGATGGGCAGGACGTCTACGCGCCCGGAGTGGACCTGGTGGACCTGAGACGGCGGGTCGGGATGCTTTTCCAGAAGGCCAACCCGTTCCCGAAGTCGATATTCGAGAACGTCGCCTTCGGCCCGCGCATCCACGGCGCCAGCCGTGCGGGGGACCTGGACCAGGCCGTCGAACGCAGCCTGCGCCAGGCGGCCCTGTGGGACGAGGTGAAGGATCGCCTGGGCACCTCCGCCATGGAGCTTTCCGGCGGCCAGCAGCAGCGTCTCTGCCTGGCGCGCGTGCTGGCGGTGGACCCGGAGGTCATCCTGATGGACGAGCCGTGCTCCGCCCTCGACCCGATCTCGACCGCGCGCATCGAAGAGCTCATCGAAGAGCTGCGCGAGCGCTACACCGTCGTCATCGTCACCCACAACATGCAGCAGGCGGCGCGCGTGTCGGACCGGACGGCGTTCCTGCTGAACGGCCAGCTGGTCGAGGTGGACGACACGGAGACGATCTTCACCACCCCGGCCGACCGCCGGACCGAGGACTACATCACCGGACGGTTCGGATGACAGAGCACACGAGCCGGCATTACGAGCAGGATCTTCTGGTCCTGAAGGAGAAGATCCTCCTTCTGGGCGGCAAGGTCGAGGAGATGATCGCCTCGGCGATGAAGTCCCTCCTGGAGCGCCGGCCGGATCTGGCGCGGCGCGTCATCGATTCGGACCGCGCGGTGGACTCGGCGGAGCTGGAGATCGATCATCTCTGCCTCAGCCTGCTGGCGCTCCGCCAGCCGGCCGCATCGGACCTGAGGTTCATCGCCACGGCGCTCAAGATCGTCACCGACCTGGAGCGCATCGGCGACCTGGCGGTCAACATCGCCGAGCGCTCGATCGAGCTCAGCGAGGAGCCGCCGCTGAAGCCGTACATCGACATCCCGCGCATGGCTTCCGCCGCCTCCGGCATGGTCGGGAAGGCCCTGGACGCGTTCGTGAAGCGCGATCCCAATCTGGCGCGGGAGGTCCTGCAGGCCGACCAGGCGGTGGACGACCTGAACGTGCAGCTCTTCCGCGAGCTCCTGACCTACATGATCGAAGAGCCGAAGAACGTCAGCCGGGCGCTGCGCATCACCTTCATCGCCAAATACCTCGAGCGCGTCGCCGATCACGGCACCAACATCGCCCAGATGGTCATCTTCATGTGCGAGGGGCGCGACGTCCGCCACCCCGGCGCGCAGGAGGGCGCGGGCGGCGGCCGCTAGACGCCCGGCGCTCACCCCCGGGGACGGCGTCAGCGCGCCGCGTCCGGGTGGAGCAGGGCGCGCACGTCGCGCGGCGGGATCGATCCGAACGAGAGCAGGCGCTCGTTGAAGGCGCGCAGATCGAAACGCGCGCCCTGGCGCAGCCGCTCCTCGTCGAGGATGTCCGCCAGCTCCAGCCAGCCGACGAAGTACGTGGAAAGCTGGGTGGACGACACCTTGGCGCGCCGCAGCTTGCCGCGCGCCTCCGCCTCCTCCTGGAAGCCGAACCGCTGCAGGAGATCGAGGCCGAAGCGGTCCGCCTCCTCGTCCGTCATCTCCCGGGTGTGCAAAGCGGCGTCGAGCAGGGCGTTGAGCGGCACGCGCAGCCGCTGCTTGAGGTGGATGAGCAGGTTGGCCGGCTCCCCGTCGGCGTAGCCGTTCTCGAACATCATCCGCTCGGCGAGCACGGCCCACCCCTCGGCGAACGTCCCCGAGGAGAAGATCTTCTTGTAGACCGTGGCGAAAGGCGAGCGCAGGGCGAAGCCGTACAGCACGTAGTGGCCCGGGAAGGCCTCGTGGATGGTCAGCCCCTGAAGGGCGTAGAGGTTGTACTCGCGCAGGAAGGACTCTTCCGCGTCGCGGTCCTTCTCGGGCGTGCCGCCGCGCGGCACGGAGGAGATCCAGAACGATTTCTTGAGGTCCGGCTCGAGGATCGGCGGCGGGTTGAAGTACGCCACCGCCACGCCGTCCAGGAAGCCGGGAGTCGGCTCGACGACGAAATGGTCGTTTTCGGGAGGAAGCGTGATGAGCCCGCGTTCCCGTATGAATCCCTTGATCCTCTCGATCGCCTGGAGCGTGTCCCGGAACAGCGACTCGCGGGTCGAGTGCCGGCTGCACACGTCGTCCAGGACCTCCCGGACCACCCGGTTGACGAGGTCGTCCCCGCTCTCTAGGTGACGGTGGTCGGGATGGAGCGCCCGGTGCAGCGGCATCGCGACCTCCAGCATGAGCCGGCGATCGGCGTCGAGGTGCTCCCGGGCGCGCCTCTGGATCTCGTCCGGCGACAGGCCGGACTGCAGCGTGTGCCTCAGCTTCCGGGTCCACAGGTCCCTTCCGAGCCGCCAGTCCCCGTTCGACCGGGGGAGGAGGTCCCGCTCGAGCCACCCGTGGAAATCCTTGAGCGCCTGGATGACGCGGGAGTTCTCCTCCAGAAGCGCCGCGTGCAGGGACGGGGCCCGGGAGAACAGGGGCGGCGCCGTCTTCTCGAAGAAAGCGATGATTCCGGCGTGGGTGTCGAGGACCATCTCGGTGGCCACCCGCGGAGGGTTCCTGAGGTTCGCCCGGGCCGCCTGCAGCAGGCGCGGGATCTGCCGCATGCGCGACAGGAGCGCGCCGAGCCGATCGGGCCACAGATCGGAATCCGGCTCCAGGAGCGTCAGGTAGAGGGTGGAGTTCCCCAGCAGGTCGACGTAGCTCTGCGGGCTCCTCTCGTGCGGCCTGAGCTCGGTCAGCGAGAACAGCGCCCCCTCAATTTCGTTCAGGACCAGCCGATAGTCGATGCGGGCGCTGGTCGACAGTCCTCCCGGATCGATGGCCGACAGCTCCGCCCGGTACCGCCGCGCCAGGTCGGTTTTCTCCTGGAGCCCGGCCGCGCCGAGATCCTCCAGAAGGGCGTCGTACGTGTGGTGGCCGACCACGGTCGCCGTGGAGGGATAGGCGCGCATGGAGTCGTCGAGATAGCGATCGGCGATGGAGTAGAAGGCGAGGTCTCTGCCCTCTGCCCCCGCGGGGATTCCCCCCGGGAAACGGGATGGCGTTCGCGCCGCTTCGCTCATGTCGCCGACCTCGTGGGTCCCGCCGTCCCGGGACCGGGGCGGCGAGGGGGGAATGGCGGAGAGGGTGGGATTCGAACCCACGTGGGACTGTTTAGGCCCCAACCCGCTTTCGAGGCGGGCCCGTTGTGACCACTTCGGTACCTCTCCGGCGCCTCACTCTATCATCGCCCCCGCGGCGGGCGCCAGCGCGCGGCCTGTGCTATAAAACCTCGCCACGCCGGGGGTTATCATTCCGTCATGAACGTGTCACCTGTCGCATCGTCCCGGAGCCCCCGGGCCCGCCTCCTCCCGGCGGCCTTCTACGACCGGCCGGTGCACGAGGTGGCCCGCG
>JACOUZ010000348.1 GCA_016177515.1 Acidobacteriota bacterium | reverse complement strand
TCCTCTGATACTGACCTCGGCGGACTGCGACCAGGATGGAGTGACGGATCCAACCGACAACTGCATCTGCCTGTCGAACCCGACCCAGCAGGATACCGACGGCGACGGGGTCGGCGATGTCTGTGACAACTGCCCGACCGTCCACAACCCGGACCAGCTGGACAGTGATGGTGATGGTATCGGGGACGCCTGTGACAACTGCCCGTTCGTCGCCAATCCCGGCCAGGCGGACGGCGACGGTGATCGCTTCGGTGACGTCTGCGACAACTGCCCCACGGTCGCCAATCCCGATCAGTCTGATGTCGATTCCGACACCGTCGGCGATGTCTGCGACAACTGCCCGGCCGTTCATAACCCGGACCAGCGGGACGATGACCTTGACGGCATCGGCAACGCCTGTGACAACTGCCCGTTCGTCGCCAATCCCGGCCAGGCCGACAGTGATGGCGATGGTATCGGGGATGCCTGCGACAACTGCCCGCAGGATCCGAACCCCGACCAGTTCGACAGCGACCACGACGGCGAAGGGGAGGTCTGCGACCCGTGTCCGTTGTTCCCGGACGTCGTCGAGTGCACGCAGAAGGTCGCCGGCGTGTGCATCAGCTTCACCAGCCCGCTCGGCAAGGGGTCCGGGACGGTGAGCTGGCGGACGGAGTTCGAGACCAGTGTGGTCGGCTTCAACGTGGTGAAGATCGACATGAAGGGCCGCGTCCAGCAGAACCCGGCCATCATCCGGTGCGAGGAGTGCATCACCGGCAACGGCCACACTTACGAGTTCATCATTCCGAAGCACAAGAGCGGGCACAACCTCTTCATCGAGATGCTGCTCCTGGACGGACTGGTTCAGACGTACGGGCCGTCCGTCAAGGACTGCACGCCCTGAGGCCCGGCCGGAGCGCTGGCACGGGCGCTTGATGGAAGGCGCCTGAGACAGCCGGCGCGGCGAAACACGAGAGATTTCGCCGCGCCGGTTTCTTTCTCAGGCCTGATCGTACGAGAAGACGATCGCGGTGATCTTCCAGCCGTCGTTCGTGTCGATCAGGTGCAGGCCCAGCGTGCCCCGGCTTTCCTGCCCCTCGTCCACGAACACGAAGTCGGCGCTGACGCGCGCGATTCTCCGGCCTGCTTCGATCCGGATGTTTTCCAATCTCTCGCTGATCTTCCGGCCCGTCTCGAAGTAGTCCTTCTGCGCCTTGAAAAACTCCTCCAGCCCGCGTGTCCTGATCGTCCCGTTTTCCGCCGGGTGGGCGACCACCAGGGACGGGTGGAACAGGCTCTTCCAGCGCTCGAGACTGGGCCGGGCGTAAAGGCCCACGTAGCCGGCGACGGCCTTTTCGATCGCCGCGCGCTGACCGCCGGCCGGCCGGGTTTCCGACGACCCGGCGAAGGAGGCCTTCCCGCCCCAGGTGATCGGTGCGGGCGCCAGGCACAGGGCGAATGCAGCCAGGGCGGCCGACCCCATCGCGGCGATCGGGCGAGACGTCCCCAGGGGTGTGGCGCTGTGGGGTCGGGGCATCGCATTGCTCTTCATTTCTTCCCTCCTCGTCAGCCTGGCGGCCATTCTACTCGCGGGAGGGATTCGGCCATCGCCGGGACCGGCCGTGCCGCCTCGGGCTCCACGGCGGCAGTGCCTTCCATGACCGCCGCCGCGGCCCTGCCGGACGCCGAGCCCGCCGGGACCATGCGACCGCTGCCGCCGCGGCCCCGTCCGGAGCCCGGGAGGCGGATTCCCTCCCAGACGCGCAACGTCAGCCCGCGCGTCGGGCGGATGGTCCAGACGCGCAGCGGCATCATGAGGTGCGACCAGACCGGCTTGCCAATCCCGCGCAGGCGTCCCAGGATCCCCGCGGCAGGGAGGACTCGGAGCACGGCGGACAGGCCCATGGCCGCCAGGTACCCGGGGCCTCCCCGATCGCTGACCAGGTTTACGACCGCGCCCCCGACGAGAGATCCGCCTATCAGCACGCCGCCGTCCACGGCGTTGAACCAAGCCACCTCGCGTTCGCGGGCGCGCGTCGTCTGCAGAATCGACGACGCCTGAGCCAGCTCGAAGGCGCCCCAGACCAGCCCGGAATAGACCTGCGCCGCGAGAATCCACCACGGGCTCTGCGAAATCAGCCACAGCGCCGGGACGGGGGCGACCAGCCAGCCGGTCGTCCTTAGAACCGGACCCGGGCCGAGGCGGTCGGCCAGCCTTCCCCACATCCTGAGAGTGGCCACCTTGACGATGGCCGGCGTCGCGATCAGCGTCCCGACGAGCAGGTAGCTGAAATGGAGCTCGCGCAGCATGTAAGGGACGAAGAACGGGCTGGACACGTGGGTTGCAAGGTGCAGGCTCCAGAGATAGATCGCCAGGCGCCGGAATTTTCGCGAGGCGCGCACCGGCTTGAGATCCGGTGGCCGTTCGCGCTCCGGGTTGGACCTCGCCGGGTCCGGCAGGCGCGCCACGAGGGCCGCGCCGAACAGGCGGCCCAGGGCGGCGCAAGCAAAGATCAGGACGAAGCCGAGCGTCTCGCGTCCCCGGCCCGTCAGGAAGGAGAGGAGCGCCCCGCCGCTCAGGATCGCTGCCAGCACCCCGCACGCCTGTGCCGCGCCCCGCAGGGCGAAGAACCAGCCGTGCTGGGCGCGCGGCACCAGGACTGAGACGAGGGACATCCAGGCGGGCACGGCGAGCCCACCGCATCCCCAGGCGAGAAACGCCACGGCGACGAGCGTTACGACCGACCAGGGATAGGGGGCCAGAAGACACAGACCCAGCGCCATGTAGCCGACCGATTGGGCCGACCACGCGCTCCTCAACAGCCGACGGCCCCCGCCCGCCCTGGTCAGCGCCCTCCGGGCCAGGATCTGCGCCGCCGAGGTCGCGGCCGTCGGCAGGGTCGCCACTAGCCCCAGCGCAAAGCCTCCGGCCCCGAGGAGCAGGGCGTAGGCGCCCAGGTAGGCCTCGCCCAGTCCCTGGGACAGGGACTGGAACGCCCCTTCCAGGGCGAGCCGACGCGTCCCCGGCGGCGCCTCCACCGGCGTCTTCGCTGCCAAGATCACCTCGATGGAAGGCAATCTAGCGCGCCGGGGCCCGTCCGGCAACCGGGCGCGAGGGGGTCACGGGGGGAATGACGGTCCGGTGCGGCCCGACCCCTTCCGCCCCGCGAACTTGTGGTAGGGTTGCGGCCAGGATGCGGTTCATCGCACTCATGCTCCTGCCCACCGTCGCCCTCGCCTGCTGCTCGGCACCGCGGGCCGTGGACGGGACCGTCCCCTCCCTGGCCGACGGCGTCCCGATTCACTATCACGCCGAAGGCCGCGGACAGCCGGCCGTCGTCTTCGTGCACGGCTGGTCCTGCGACAGCCGGTACTGGGAGTCCCAGGTCAAAGAGATCGGCGCGACCCACCAGGTCGTCACGCTCGACCTCGCGGGGCACGGACAATCGGGAAGAGACCGCGCCGACTGGTCGATTCCCGCATTTGCGCAGGACGTAAGGGCCGTGATCGAGCGCCTCGGCCTCGAGCGGACGGTTCTGGTCGGCCACTCGCTGAGCGGCGCCGTGATCCTGGAGACCTCCCGCCTGCTGCCCGATCGGGTGGCGGCCCTGATCCCGGTGGACACGTTCCACGATGTCGAGTGGAAGCCGGGGCCGGGCGTCGACGAGCTTCTGAGGGCCATGCAGGACGACTTCCCCGCGGCGACGCGCCATTTCGTGAAGGGAATGTTCCCGCAGGGCGCCGACCCGGCCCTGGTCGAGAGGATGGCGGCGCAGATGTCGGCGGCCCCGCCGGACATCGCCATCGCCATCCTGAAGGCGGGCTTCGCGTTCGATTCGGCCACCACCTTGTCGCGTGTGAAGCAACCGGTGCGCTGCATCAACGGCGCCTTGTTCCCGACGCGGCTCGACGCCAACCGGCGCCACGCTCCGCAGTTCGAGGCCGTCATCATGCCGGGCGTCGGGCACTTCCCGATGATCGAGAGATCTGCGGAGTTCAACCGGCTGCTGCGACGGGCGATCGAAGATCTCGTTCCCTCCACTTGAAACGCAAGGAGCCACGCCATGAAGATCCTGGTCAGCGGTTCCTCCGGGTTGGTCGGTTCATCGCTCGTTCCCTGCCTCGGCACCGGCGGGCACCAGGTCGTCCGGCTGATCCGCTCACGGCCGGCGACCGGGACGGCCGCGATCTCATGGGACCCCGCCGGCCGAGTCCTGGATCCAGCCGCCCTGGAGGGCTTCGACGCGATCGTCCATCTGGCGGGCGAGCGGCTCGTCCCGGGCCGATGGACCGAAGCGAAGAAAGCGCGCATCCGCGACAGCCGTGTCGACAGCACGCGCCTGCTGTCGGAGGCCATCGGCCGCCTGGCCCGGCCGCCTCGGGTCCTGATCTGCGCCTCGGCGATCGGGTACTACGGTGACCGCGGCGACGAGACTCTGCGGGACGACGCCTCCCCCGGCGGCGATTACCTGGCCGAAGTCTGCCGTGCCTGGGAGGCGGCCGCCGATCCGGCGGCCCGCAAGGGCGTGCGCGTCGTGCAGCACCGCTTCGGGGTCATCCTGAGCGCGAAGGGAGGGGCGCTCCGGAAGATGCTTCCTCCCTTCAGGCTCGGCCTGGGCGGCCGCCTCGGAAACGGCCGCCAGTATCTGAGCTGGATCGCCCTGGACGACGTGCTCGGGGCGGTCGAACACGCGCTGACTGCCACCACGCTGCGCGGCCCGGTCAACACGGTTGCGCCCCATCCCGTGACCAACGCCGAATTCACCCGGACCCTCGGGACCGTCCTCGGGCGGCCGGCATTATTCCCCATGCCGGCCTTCGCCGCCCGCCTCGCCTTCG
This sequence comes from Acidobacteriota bacterium, assembly GCA_016177515.1. Taxonomy (GTDB): domain Bacteria; phylum Acidobacteriota; class Polarisedimenticolia; order Gp22-AA2; family Gp22-AA2; genus Gp22-AA3. The sequence goes on along the minus strand of JACOUZ010000348.1, from coordinate 1,256 downwards.
GCGAGGTCGCCGACGCCCTCCTTCTGGCGAGCCAGCGCGTCGAGCCGGCGCGCCTGCTCGCCTCCGGGTACCGCTTCCGCTTTCCCGATCTGGAGCCGGCCCTGAGCCACCTGCTCGGCCGGCAGGCATAGTCCCCGGCGGGAGGGGGTGCGTTCATGAACCCGTGGCGGGGGCTCCGCGGCCTGCCGCAGACGGGGAAGGCACTGTAACTCCTGGAACCTGCCGTCCACTACGCGCGTTAGATGCGGCGAAGGAGGTCACCATGAGACTGTCTGCCGCACTTCTGGCCCTGCCTGTCATCGCCCTGGCCGTCCCGGCGCCCGAGATTTCGGCCGCGACCACCCGGACGCTGCGTGTCGAGCTGCCGGCCGACGCCGCCGGCCTCTTTGCCATCGAAAACCTCGCCGGCTCAATGCGCGTCGCCCCGGGACCGGGCCCGGCCGTCGTCGCGGTCGCCACCATCCATGCCGAGAACGACGACCTGGCGAACGCCATGAAGTTCGAGCCGGTCGCGGGAAAGCTCGGCGTGCCCACGCTGCGCGTGCGTTACCCGCTCGACCGCGAGGGGACGATCCGCTATCCCGGCGGCGGATCCGGAGGGGGCGGGGTGCTGGAGAGCCTCTTCGGCGGGTCCAGCACGCGGACCGAGTACGACGGCCACAGGGTGAAGATCAGCGACAGCCAGGGCGTCCTGCTGTATGCCGACGTCGAGGTGCAGGTGCCGCGCCAGCGGCTGGCCGGCGCCACGTTCCGCAATCACGTCGGGCCCCTCGAAGGGCATGATGTCGAGGGGAAGATCACGTTCGACACGGGGAGCGGCGACGTATCGCTGGCCCGGGTCCGGGGCGACATCAAGTCCGACACCGGCTCGGGGGACGTGAAGGCGGACGGTCTGGAGGGAACGTTCGTCTGCGACACCGGCAGCGGCAACTGCGACGTGACCGGCTTCAAGGGTGAGACGATCCGCTGCGACGTCGGCTCCGGCGACGTCACCATCCGATCGGCCGCAGCGAGGCTGGTGGACGTGGACACCGGATCGGGCGACGTGCACGTCCTCGACGGCGACATCGAGGCGTTCCAGGCCGATACCGGCTCGGGCGACGTCCGTCTCGAATGCCGCGGCTCGCGCCTCATCAGCGTGAAGGCCGACACGGGATCGGGAGACGTCACCCTGCGCCTGGCCCCGGGCGCCTCGTTCGAGGCGCTGGCCGACCAGGGCAGCGGCGACATCAACATGGGCTTCAAGGACGCCCAGG
>JACOUZ010000347.1 GCA_016177515.1 Acidobacteriota bacterium | reverse complement strand
TACCGGGTCGCAACGTTCGACGGCTCGGACCAGGAAGACGGCAACTCCGCGAGCAGCCTGCGCGGCTCGGCCCGCGTCTCCTGGAACTGGTTCACGCCCGAAGCGGGACCGGGCTACACCGGCACCACCATCGGAGAGAAACGGATCCTGCAGGTCGCCGTCCAGGCGGACGCCCAGAACCACAGGCTCGATTCGAAGGACGACAGCGCGTTCACCGGCCTGTCCCGCGCCTACCGCGCCTGGGCCGCGGACCTCTTCTACGATCAACCGTTCGCCGGCTCGTGGGCCCTGACCTTCGAGGGGGCCTGGCTCGGCCGTCGTGACGACTACGACGGTCCGGGCCTCGACACCCGCGCAATCAGCGGCTATTACGCCCAGGCCGGGCTCCTGCTTCCCGGGCACGTGGGCCCGGGCCGGCTCCAGCTCGTCGGGCGCTACGAGGATCTGGACACCGGCCGCGGCCCGGACACGAGCAGCGTCCACAACCGCGCCGCCGGCCTGACTTATTTCGCCAGCGGCCACGGCCGCAAGATCCAGCTCGACTACACCGAGCGCCGCGAGCGGCCGGCGGACCTCGACAACAACGAGATCCGCCTGTCGGTCATCGCCGTGTTCTGACGGGGCGTTCCGGGCCGGGGATCACCGGGCCGCCCGTCCCTGCACGACGCGCGACAGGGCGATCACCACCTCGGGATCGTGCTTCCTGCCTGCCTCCTCCTGGATCGCTCCGATCGCCCTGGCGGCGCGCGCCGGATCCTCCGGGGCGTCCTGGGTCAGATGGACGAACTCGTCGCAGGCCGCCAGGATCCAGGACTCCACCGGTATGCCCGGGGGCTCGGCCAGCGGGAATCCGGACGCGGCGTCGAAGCGGCCGGCCGAGTGCAGGATGATCTGCCGCGCCTCGCGGAGCGAGGCGATGGGCGCCAGGATCCGCTCCGCGGCCACCGCGGCCTCGGGGCTCCAGGCGGGAGCGGGCTCGTCGCGGCCCCGCTTGCGGCCGTGGTCTCGTGGCGACAGCGACAGCCGGCCCACCTCGTGCAGGGCGGCCGCCCGGAACAGGATCTCGACCTGCGGCTCCTCCAGGCCCATGGCGCGGGCCACGGCCGCCGCCTGCTCGGCCACCCGTCGCGAGTGGCCGCGAGTCTCGGGACGCGCGTCCTCCGCCGCCCGAATGAGACCGACCAGCGCCCCGAGGTAACCATCCTCCATCTCTTTCACCAGGCGGGCGTTCTCGATCGCCACCGCCACCTGGCTGGCCAGAATGGACAGGAACTCGAGGTCCCGGTCGTCGAAAGGGCCACCCGTGTATTTGTCCGTGACGTTGATGATCCCCATCCGCCGGCGCTGGTAGCGGATCGGATAGGAGAGCATCACGGGCGTGATCATGAACGACCCGGTGGCGTAGTGCGCGCCGGTCTTGAGGAGCCTGAAGTCGGTCCTGTCGATGTCCGGGACCAGAAGCGGAGCCTGCGTGGCGGCCACCCGGCCTGCGATGCCCTCCCCGACGCGCAGGCGCAGGTTCCGGGCTTCGGTGTCGCCGATACCGACCGCGGCCGCCAGCTCCATCTCGTCGGAGTCGGGCTCGAAGGTGAGCAGGGAAACCCGGCGCGCCTTGAGTTGCTGCGCCACCAGTCGGACCAGGGCGCCGCAGACCTCCTTCAGATCAAGGAGCCCGGTCGTGGCGGCGCCGATCTCGTTGACGGCGGCGAGCCGCGCGACCGTCTCCGTGAGCTCCCGGTTGCGGCCTTCGAGGTTCTGCACCAGACGGCAGTTCTCGACGGTGAGACGACGCTTCTCCAACGCCCGCTCGACCGCCCGGTAGAACGCTGCGAGGTCGACGATCGGCTTGGTGATCAGGTCATAGGCGCCCTGGCGCAGGGCCTCCAGGGCGATCTCCAGGTCGGGGTGGCCGGTGATCATCAGGACGTCCGTGCCGGCCGCGTGACCCTTCACGTCAGCCAGGACCTCGATGCCGGACATGCCCGGCATCACCACGTCCGCGATCACGAGGTCGAACTCGCCCGCCCGGAACATCTCGATGGCGCGGCTCCCGCGATCGGCCGCCGCGACGCTGTTTCCGGCATGGGTCAGGGCATCGACGAGGAATTCCCGGACGGAGGGATCGTCGTCCACCACCAGGATCCTGCCCACCGGTCTCGTTCCGGCGGCGGCGCCACCGGCGGCGGTGGAAAAGAGATCGATCCCGGCGATGGTGCGCCTGTCGAGCAGACCGCGTCGATGGAGATCGAGGAGGCAATTCTCGACGACCCCGCGCTCCTCGTGGACCCAGAAGCGCGCGATCCCTTCCACCGAGTCCATGGCCGTCGGATGCTCGGCGAAGTACCGCAGGACACGGTCCGCGAGGTCGGGGCGCGCCCATTCGCCGGCGGCTCCGCGCGGTCCTGGCAGGGCAGGTCCTTCCGGTCCCTCGGGCATCCGTGCGCTCCGGGACTCATCGGATAGACCGCTCGGCCCGGATGTCGATCGCGGCATCCGGGCCAAGACAAAGCTGTGCCGTGGAAGTGACCTCGGGACTAGGTGCGGTGGAGGCGCCAGCACGCCTCCCTCGAATGCGCCCTCGGTCCGGGGAACGTCACCCTGGCGGACCCTCTGACTTCCCGGCGAGGTTTATAGCACCCTGCACTCCGGCAGTCAATCGCGGGCAGGGCCCCCCGCTTCCGGCCGGCTCAGCGCCTCGGGCCGGCGAGCGAGAGCCCCGCGCTGAAGCCGAAGTCCTCGGCCGTGTCCGAAAGCCCGACGAAAAGGGCCGCGCGGACGGTGACGCCCCTCGACAGGGCGCGGTCGTAGCCGAAGCTGCAGTCGGCTAGAGCGTTTCTGCCCTCGATGACCGACTGCCGCCGGTCGTAAAAGGCATGCCAGGACGATCGGTCCGACCGGCGCCAGTGAACGCCCGCGGTGAGCCACGAGGTGTCGCGGTAGTCGAGTCCCGCGGGATCGCCGCGCGCGATGTGCAGCCAGCTCCCGATCAGGTTCCATGC
>JACOUZ010000292.1 GCA_016177515.1 Acidobacteriota bacterium | reverse complement strand
GTACTACCCGGCGCCGCCCATCAAGCCCGCGGGAAACGGCCGCTTCAACCTGACCGCCTCGCACGTCTCCGTCGGCGAGCTGAAGGAAAACAACGTCCAAGCGGTCGCCGACTTGTGCGCCCACGAAGGGTTCCCGGGGCACGACTGGCAGTACCAGTTCATGCGGCAGAAAGCCGGTTCGATCTCCGCGGTCAGGTGGCTGACCCCCGGGGCGGTGGAGGACTCGTCCTCGATGTGGGAGGACAGCATGTCGGCCGAAGGCTGGGCCCTCTACGCCGAGCAGCTCGCGGGGGAGCCGCGGCCGGAAGCGCCCGGCGGTTTCTACACGCCGGAAGAGCGGCTGTACCAGCTCAAGTGGCAGGTGCTGCGGGACGCCCGGGTACGACTGGACACCGGCCTGCACACCGGCCGCATGAGCTTCGATGAGGCGGTGGTTTACTACCTGGAGCACGTCGAGCTCCTGCCGGACGCCTGCACCACCGCCGCGAGCGACCCGGTCCGCGCCGCCGCCTGCAACGGCGCCCGGCGCGCCATCTACCGCTACTCCAAGTGGCCGACCCAGGCCATCACCTACCACCTCGGCAAGCGCGACATCCTCGACCTGCGCGACCGGGTCCGCAGCATCCAGGGAGATCGCTTCTCCTTGCGGGAATTCCACGAGCGCTTCCTCTCGGCCGGCACGATCCCGGCCGGGTACTTCCGGGAACGCCTGCTGGAGGATTCGCGGCCGCGCTGATTCCCGCGCAACTCAGGTGGTGGTCTCGGGACCGGGCGGGATCCGCGGGGCGGGATGGGGGGGCTCGAACGTTTGGCGGGAGCGGTCGCTCGCACGGCCGCCGCTCTCGGGATTCCCCCTGCCGGCGTTGTCGATCGCCACCTTGAGCGAGCGCAGCCCCTGATCGAAGAGGCGGGCCTGCAGCCTGGGCCGGGAACTCATCCGTGCCAGGATCAGCCGCGGCCCGCGCAGGTCGGCCCGCAGGCTCCACGTGAGCTTGGTGGCGTCTGGCCCGACCGCCTCGAGCTTCAACGATCCATGGTGTCTTCGCAGTCCGCGGTGCGTTCCGAGGGAATCGCGGCGCAGGGCGAACGCCAGCTCCCGGCCCGGTTCGGCCCGGACGATCTCGAGATCGGCCCAATAGGGTGCGCCGTCCCAGGCGCCGTGGGCGCGCCACACCGTGCCGTCGCGTTCGCCGTCGCCGTGCCGCAGCGTCCAATCACGGATCCGGCAAAGGTCCCTGGCCTTGCCGTGGCGCTCGTGCAGCGTGGGCAGGTGGCGGACGAACTCCCAGGCGCGCCCGGGAGGGGCGTGCACCAGGACGGATCGGTTCAGCTCGAGACGCCGGACGCGCACATACCCGGCCGCTCCGGTGGCCAGCAGGACCAGAGCGAGAACCAGAATGAAAACGACCATCCCGCCACCCGCAAGGAATCCGGATTGCACCCCTGCGCTCCTCAACACGCCCCCGCGCCCGCAGAGACGCAAAGTCCCGCAGCAGGCAGGCAACCGGAGCGTCAAGGAAACTGACCGAAACAGCGGCGAGTTGAATCGGCGACAAGACTACCACAGGATCCCGGCCGGCGCTGCCGCCGAAAGGCCGCATGCGCGGGGGGCCGGCTGCTGCGGGACCGCATGGCGAGACGGCCCGCCGGTCACGTTGCATCCCGCGGCGCTATACTATCCGGGTCATGGCACAGGCCACGGGGCCCCTGGCGCAGACTCTCTCGGAACTGACGGGCGAGGGGGAGATCTACGAACGCCTGCAAAACGGCGCGGTCCGCTGCCACGCCTGCGGCCACCGCTGCTTCATCCCGGAGGGGCGGCCGGGCATCTGCAAGGTCCGCTTCAACGACGGCGGCGTTCTCCGGGTCCCCTGGGGATACGTCGGGGCCCTGCAGTGCGACCCGGTCGAGAAGAAGCCGTTCTTCCACGCCCTCCCGGGGGCGCCCGCCCTCTCCTTCGGCATGCTCGGCTGCGATTTCCACTGCGGCTACTGCCAGAACTGGATTACCTCGCAGGCGATCCGCGATCCGAAGGCCGTGTCGCTGCCGGAGCGGGTATCGCCCTCCGACCTCGTGTCTCTCGCAAGGAAGCACCGGGCGCCGATCCTGGCCTCGACCTACAACGAGCCGCTGATCACCTCGGAGTGGGCCGTCGCCGTCTTCAAGGAGGCCGTCGCGGCCGGGCTCGTCTGCGCCTACATCAGCAACGGCAACGGCACCGAGCAGGTCCTCGACTACATCCGGCCGTACGTGAGGCTCTACAAGGTCGATCTCAAGTCGTTCCGTGACCGCAGCTACCGCGAGCTCGGCGGCACGCTGAAGAACGTCCTCGACACCATCGCGCTCCTGAAGGCGAAGGACTTCTGGGTGGAGATCGTCACGCTCCTCATTCCCGGGTTCAACGATGCGGACGAGGAGATCACCGATATCGCCCGCTTCCTCGCGGGCGTGTCCGCGGACATCCCCTGGCACGTGACCGCCTTTCACAAGGACTACAGGATGACCGATCCGGACGACACGCCGCCGTCCACGCTCCTGCGCGCGGCCGCGATCGGCAGGCAGGAAGGGCTGCGGTTCGTCTACGCCGGGAACATCCCGGGGGCGGTCGGGGACTTCGAGAACACCCGCTGCCCCGGGTGCGCGGCGATCCTGGTCGAGCGCACCGGCTATCGCATCCTGGATTACCGCGTCACGCGCGGCGGGACCTGTCCCGACTGCGGCACGGCCATTCCCGGCCTCTGGCGCGGGGGCGCGTACCACGCCCGGACAGCGGCTCCCGGGGCTGCCGCCGCCCCGGACGGCCGGAACACTCCGGAGCGCGTCAGCCGCTGAAGCTCCCGGCGCACCGGGACACGGCTTCCTGAAGCCTCACGACGAAACGGTCGGGGTCGTCGGGGCTGATGACGAAGTTC
>JACOUZ010000310.1 GCA_016177515.1 Acidobacteriota bacterium | reverse complement strand
GCCGCCGCCCGCGCGGCGCAAGAAGACGACGGAGGTGAAGCCGAAGGAGATCCCGAAGCCGACGGAGCTGGTGCAGCCGAAGGTGGTGCCCGAGGAGAAGCCGGTGCCGATCACCGCTCCCGAGGAGGATGTGGGTGAGGACGAAGGCGTGGAAGGCGGAGTCGAGGGCGGCGTGGAGGGGGGCGTGGTCGGCGGCGTGGTCGGCGGCGTGGTCGGCGGCGTCCTCGGCGGCATGCTCGGCGGGGTCGAGGGCGGCATGCTGGACCAGCCCCTGTACGCCGGCATCGGCGGTGTCAGCAACCCCGAGATCGTCACCAAGAAGCAGCCGGCCTATCCCGAGATCGCGCGCAAGGCGAAGGTCCAGGGCACGGTCTTCCTCCAGGCGGTGGTCCGCAAGGACGGCACGGTGGGGGACATCCAGGTGCTGCGCTCTCCCGGTTCCAAGTTCGGCTTCGACGAGGCGGCGATCGCCGCGGTGAGGCAGTGGCGCTACAAGCCGGGCCTGCAGAACGGCAAGCCGGTCGACGTCTACTTCACCATCGTCGTCGATTTCGTGCTGCAATGAAAAAAAGTCTCAAGGAGGACACACTCTCATGACGGGGCATTCGATATGGGACATTTGGATGCAAATGGGGTTTCTGGCGAAGACGGTCGCCGTCTTCCTGATCCTCATGTCGATCTATTCGCTCGGTCTGTTCATCGAGCGGTTCCTGCTGTTCCGGGCCGCCAAGAAGCAGTCGATCGAGTACCTGCCCGTGGCGACCAAGGCGCTGCGCGAGGGCAACTACAAGCTGGCCGTTGACGCCTCCAAGCGTTTCAGCAAGAGCCACCTGGCCAAGGTCCTGGCGGCCGGCCTGCAGCAGTTCATGTTCGAGAAGGCGGAGGAGCCGACGCACGACGCGGTCGAGTCGGTGCGGCTCGCCGTCGAGCGGGCCGCGGCCCTGACCACGGCGGAGATGAAGCGCGGTCTCGGGGGCCTCGCGACCATCGGCGCCACCGCCCCCTTCGTCGGGCTGTTCGGGACGGTCATCGGCATCATCAACGCCTTCACCGGCATGGCCACGTCCGGCTCGGGCGGCATCGGCGCGGTCTCGGCCGGCATCGCGGAGGCGCTGGTCACGACCGCCGTCGGCCTGGGCGTGGCCATCCCGGCGGTCTGGATGTTCAACTACTTCCAGGGCCAGGTCGAGTTCTTCGGCATCGAGATGGCCAACTCCTCGTCGGAGCTGGTCGATTTCTTCCTCAAGCGGCAGGGGCAGGGGACCAAGTAAATGTCGATGAACGTCGGCGGCGGGGGCAGCCTCAACTCGGACATCAATGTTACGCCGTTCGTGGATATCTGCCTGGTGCTCTTGATCATCTTCATGGTGGTCACCCCCATGCTGCAGGAGGGGATCACCATCAACCTGCCGTACGCCAAGAAGAGCACGAAGCACGAGGACGACGAGACGCACGCCATCGTGGTCGCCGTCAAGACCGAGAAGAACGGCGAGCAGACCGTCTACGTGCAGAAGAAGCAGATCCCGCGCGACATGTACCAGGCGGAGATGACCGAGATCCACGACCGCATGGCGGACAAGAGCGTGCTCATCAAGGCCGACCGCGGCATGAAGTACGGCGACGTGCGCAAGGTCATGGTCGAGACGAACCAGGCCGGGTTCGAGACGGTGGCGCTGGTGACCGAAAAGAGCCCCGGCCAGGACGAGGAGTGAAAGGAATCCCCGATGGCAATGAACCTCGGCACGACCGGAGTCAAGTCGGACATCAACGTCACCCCCTTCGTGGACATCGTCCTGGTGCTCCTGATCATTTTCATGGTGGTCACGCCGATGCTCAGCCGGGCCCATGACCTGGCCGTGCCGCCCAAGTCGGAAGCCCAATCGCCGACCGAGGCTCAGATCGTCGATCAGCTGATCATCAGCGTCAAGGGGCCGGACACGAGCCCCAAGGTCTTCCTGAACCGCGAGGAAGTCCCCACGGGGAAAGACGGCGTCCAGAAGATGATCGAGGACCTCATGAAGGGCCGGCGCGAGAAGGTGGTCTTCTTCCAGGCCGAGAACGAGCTGGGCTACCAGTACGTCGTCGACGTTATCGACGCGATCAAAGCCGGCGGCGCCGAGAAGATCGCCCTGATCACCGACGAGACCCTGGACGTGACCCAGGGCGGCCAGTAACGCCTCCTCACTCCTTCTGAATGCGCCGCGCGGCGGCCGGCCGGGAGGGGATCGTCCCGATGGTCCCGCCTCAAAACAGCCTGCCGGTCCGGCGGGTCCACCTCGTCGGCATCTGCGGCACCGGCATGGGCTCGCTTGCGGGCCTTTTGGCCGACGCCGGCGTCGAGGTGCGCGGATCCGACGAAGCGGTCTACCCGCCGATGAGCACGATGCTCGGGGACAAGGGGATCCGCGTGCTCGAGGGGTACCGGGCCGCCCATCTCGATGACCGCCCCGACCTGGTGATCGTCGGCAACATCGCCACGCGCCTGAACCCGGAGGCGGTCGCCGCGATCGAGCGCGGCATCCCCTACCTGAGCATGCCGCAGGCGCTCGGCCGGCTGTTCCTGGAAGGGCGGCACTCCATCGTCGTGGCGGGGACCCACGGCAAGACGACGACCTCGGCCCTGATGGCCTGGGTCCTGTCGGCGGCCGGACGGGACCCCTCTTTCCTGGTCGGCGGCGTGCTCAGGGACCTCGGCCGCTCCTACAACCTGGGGCGCGGGCAGGAGTTCGTGCTCGAAGGAGACGAGTACGAGACCGCCTACTTCGACAAGGGCCCCAAGTTCCTGCACTACCGGCCGCGCAGCGTCATCCTGACCTCGGTGGAATACGACCACGCCGAG
>JACOUZ010000298.1 GCA_016177515.1 Acidobacteriota bacterium | reverse complement strand
TTCTTGAGCATTTCCGAGGGGTGCTTGAGCCGTTTCGTCCAGGACATGTCGGAGATGTGGACCAGGCCGTCTATCCCTTCCTCGACCTCGATGAAAGCGCCGAAGTCAGTCAGATTGCGGACCTTGCCGGTGATGCGATCCCCCTCGTGGTACTTCTCGCTGATGGTCTGCCACGGGTTCGGCTCGGTCTGCCGCAGTCCCAGCGACAGGCGGCGCGCCGCCTTGTCGACGTCCAGGACGACCGCCTCGACCGTGTCGCCGACCGTCATGACCTTGGACGGGTGCTTGACTCTCTTGGTCCAGGACATCTCGGACACGTGGATCAGGCCTTCAACGCCCGGCTCCAGCTCCACGAAGGCGCCGTAATCGGTCAAGCTGACGACCTTGCCCTTGACCCGGGATTCGCGCGGGTATTTCTCGTCCACCGTCTCCCAGGGATCGAGGCTGCGCTGCTTGTAGCCCAGCGACACCCGTTCCTTATCAGGGTCGAACTTGAGGACCACGACCTCGACCTCGTTGCCGACGTTGAACATCTCGGTCGGGTGGTTCACGCGCCCCCAGGACATGTCGGTCTTGTGGAGCAGGCCGTCGATTCCGCCCAGGTCGATGAAGGCGCCGTATTCGGTGATGTTCTTGACCACGCCCCGGACCACCTTCCCCTCGGTGAGCCCTCCCAGCGTGCGGCGTTTCTTCTCGGCGTTCTCCTCCTCGAGGACCGCCTTGCGCGACAGGACGATGTTGCCCCGCTTGCGGTTCACCTTGATGACCCGCATCTGCAGTTCTTTCCCCTTCATGGCGTCGAGGTTGCGCACCGGGCGCAGGTCCACGAGCGAGCCGGGCAGGAAGGCCCGCACGCCGATGTCCACCGCCAGGCCGCCCTTGATTCTCTCCTTCACCACGCCGGTGACCGGGCGGCCGTCGGTGTAGGCCCGCTCGATCTCCTCCCAGATCTTCATCTTCTCGGCCTTCTCCTTGGACAGGACGACGTAGCCGTCCTTGTTCTCGGTCTTCTCCAGGAGAACGTCGATCTCGTCTCCGACATGGACGTGCACCTGCCCGTCCGGTCCGAGGAATTCATCGAGGTCGATGATCCCTACGGCTTTGTACCCCACGTCCGCGATGACTTCGTTCGTGCTGATGCGCAGGACGCGGCCGCGGACCACCTCCCCTTCCGCCAGGGTGCGCAGCGACTGGTAATACATCTCCAGCAGCTGCTCGTACTCTCCGCCCTTGAACTCGGCGTCGACGCCGTCCATCACTCTGAGGCGTTCAGTCCTTTTGGGTCTGGGAGAGGGGGTCAGGTCTTGTGGGGCCGCATCAAGCGGTCCGAGGGTGGGGTCGTCTTTCATCTTCTGCAAATCCATGCAGGCAGGTACCTCCTTGTCGATTCGGCTTCCGGCTGCCTTTGAACCGGCTGAACCGTTATGTGGACGCCCGGGGGCGTCTGCGAAAACTCACCGCATGCCGCGGATCCAGGGGCCCACGGCGGCCCGCTCTCCGACCTGCCGGAAAAAGAGCCGGAAGTCACTTCGATCCTGGAGAGCCTGGACCCCCGCGGCAGGATTGGTGAAGCATACTGGCCGCTCCCCCGCCTGTCAATAGGAAAAACCGTATTTTCATCGGATTACGAGGCATGGGAGGCCCGGCTCCCCTGCCCCTGTGCGCCGGACGCGACTCGATCCCAGACCTCCAGGAAACGCTGGATCTCCCTCCGCGTCCCCACCGACACGCGCACCGCGTGGCTGAAGCCATAGGCCTCCATGGGGCGGATGATCACACCTTCTCTCAGGAACGCCTGGTGGGTCTCCTCTCCCCGGAGTGGCGTGAACACCAGGAAGAAATTGGCCACGCTCGGAACGAACTTCATCCCCCGGCGTGCCATCTCGGCCGCGAGATAACGGGCCTCCCGCCGATTCTCCTCCCTGGAACGGAGGATGTGGTCCTCGTCCTCCAGGGCGGCCCGGGCAGCAGCCTGCGCCAGAACCGAGGTGTTGAATGGCGAGCGAACCGCCTCCAGGGCCAGCGCCACTTCCTTGACGGTGACTGCGTAGCCGATCCGCATGCCGGCCAGGCCATGGATCTTGGAGAAGGTCCGCAGCAGGACCACGTTGCGGCCCCGGCGCAGGTCGTCCAGGCCATCCGGGTAGTCGGCCGCCTCCACGTAGTCCCGGTAGGCCTCGTCGATCACCGTCAGGACATGGGCCGGGACACGGCGGAAATAGACTTCGAACTCCGCCCGGCCGACGCAGGTCCCTGTCGGGTTGTTCGGGTTGCCGATGTAGACCAGGGCGGTCCTGTCGTCGCAAGCGGCGGCCATCGCCGCGAGGTCGTGGCGATAGTCCCTGAGCGGCACCAGAGTCAGGGGCGCATCCATCGTCTTGACGGCGATCGGATACATGATGAACGACTGGTCGGCGACCACCGCGCCCCGATCGCGAGACAGAAAGGCCTTGGCGAGGTTTTCGACAATCTCGGTCGAGCCGTTCCCCAGCACGATGTGCGCTGTGGGAAGGCCGAGCCGTTCGGCCAGGGCCTGCCTGAGGTCGTGGCCATGGCTGTCAGGATAACGGTGGATGCGCGCGGCCGCCTCCCGGATGGCCTCGAGGGCCAGGGGCGAAGGGCCGAGCGGGTTTTCATTGCTGGCCAGCTTGACGATTTCGCGCAGGCCGAGCTGCCTCCGGGCCTCCTCGATCGGCTTGCCGGGGACGTAGGGCGTGATCGTGACGATGTGATCGGGGATGCGCACCGTCATGAAGCCTCCCGCAGGCGCCGGATTTCATCGGGCGTCAGCCGCCGCCACTCACCCGGTTTCAGGGCGCGATCGCGGATCGGCCCGATCGCGATCCGCTTGAGCTTCTGGACCCGGTGCCCGAGGCGATCGAACATCCGGCGAATCTGGTTTCTCCGTCCCTCGTGCAGCGTGACCTCGAGCCAGGTGTTGGCCTGGCCGGAGACGCGTTCGACGCGCGCCGGCAGCGTCCGGCGCCCTTCGAGGAACATCCCGCGCCGGAGCGCTTCCAGGTCGCTCCCCGTGACCGCACCCTTGACCTTCACGCGGTAGACCTTGGGAACGTGGTTGGCCGGGTGCGTCAGCCGGTGGGTCAGGTCGCCGTCGTTGGTGAAAATCAGGAGCCCTTCGCTGTTCCAGTCGAGCCGGCCGACGGGGAAGATCCGCTCGCGCACGCCCTGGAGGAGCTCGAGGACCGTCGGGCGGCCTTCCGGATCGGACGCGGACGTGATGAACCCCTTCGGTTTGTGCAGCAGGTAATAGACCCGTCGCCCGCTGCTCTGCACCCGCCGGCCGTCCACGCGCACGACGTCGCGATCCGGATCGACGCGGAGGCCCTGCGCCATGACGACCTTGCCGTTGACTTCGACGCGGCCCGCCCCGATCAGGCGCTCGCCCTCGCGGCGCGAGGCAACGCCGGAGTCGGCCAGGTACTTCTGAAGCCTGACCCCGGAGGCGTGGTCAGGAATCGTCCCCGTCATCCTGACGCTCGCTTTCGTCGTCCTCATCCTCGCGGGTGTCCTCGCCGTTGCCGCGATCCTCTTCATCGTCTTCCTCGAACGGGCCGGCGGCGGAGGGCGCCGGGTTGGCCCCCCTCTGCTCCGGATGCCCCGGGACCGCCGCTCCCCCCTTTGCGGCGCCCGCCACGAGGGCGCCGAATTCCGTGACCTCCGGCAGGTCCTCGAGCGAGTTCAACCCGAAGTGCGCCAGGAATTCGCGCGTCGTGCCGTACAGGATGGGCTTCCCGACCACTTTCTTCCGTCCCAGGACCCGCACCAGGCGCTTCTCGAGCAGGGCCTCGAGGACCGAGGTCGGGTCGGTGCCGCGGATCGCCTGGATCTCCGGCGTGGTGATCGGCTGCCGGTAGGCGACGATCGCCAGCGTCTCGAGCGCCTGCGAGGAGAGACGCCGCCGGTTGCGCGAGCGGAACAGGGCCCGGACCCATTCGCCGATCTCGGGCCGGGTGGCCATGCGGTAACCGCCGGCCACCTGCTGCACCATCAGGCCGCGGTCTCCAGCCTGACACGTCCGAACCAGGCTGTCCAGGGCCGACTGCAGCGTGTCCCGCTCAACCGCCGGGAACAGGTCGACCAGGTCGTCGAGAGTCAGGGGATCCTCGGCGGCGAACACCAGGGCCTCGACAATGGCCCTCAGCCTTTCGCCCTGCGGCGCGGTCGTGACTTCACTCATCGGCCGTCCCGGACTCCCCGGGGGAGGGTGGAGCGCTTTCATCCGCCAGGACGATCAGAATGTCCTCATGGTGATGGCTGGTGTAGGCGCGCACCAGGCGCAGGCGGACAACTTCCAGAAGGGCCAGGAAGGTCAGGATGCAGGAGACCCGATCGGCCAGCCCGAGGAAGAGGCGCCGGAAATGGACCCGGCGCTCCCTTTGCACCGTCTCCATGAGCCAGTGGATTCTCTCGACCAGCGTGATCCTGTCGCGCGTGATGGGGGCCGCCTCCGTTCCCGCCCGGACCAGGATCTCGCGAAACGCGCGCAGGAGAGCGAAGAGATCGGCGTCGATTCCCTGCTCGCCGGCGTAATCCGAGACGGCGGCGGCCGGCCGGAAGTAGACCATCTCCATGACCGCTTCCCTCTCCTGCAGGTGCTCCGCGGCCACGCGCAGCACCTGGCCGCGCATCGCCGTGTCATCCGGCTGCGTGGCATCGGAAACCGATCCCGCCTCGGCCAGGAGATCCGGGTCGGGGGGGAGCAGCCGGCGCGATTTCATGTGGATGAGCGTCGCCACCCCCACGACATGGTCGCCGGACGCCTCCGGATCGGCGTCGCGCGCCTGGGCCAGGTATTCGTTGTACTGGCGGGCGATCTCGGCCACCGGGATGGCGGTGACGTCCACCTCCTCGATGCGGATCAGGTGCAGGAGGAGATCCAGGGGCCCCTGGAAGGTGGACAGGCGCACTTGCCCGGGGCCGGCGGCCGCGCGGCTGGACGGTCGTTCGGTCGCAGGGAAGGTCCGCCCTGCCGGCTGGGGCATCTCGTTCATCCGGGAAGTCCCGAGTCAATCTTCATGGCGGCTCTCACTCTCTTCATCGTCAAGGCCGCTTCGGCCCGAGCCCGGCGCGCGCCCTCCGCCAGGATCGCCCGGACGGCGTCGCGGTCGATCTGCAGCCGGGCCCGGCGCTCCTGAATTGGCTGCAGGACCGGTTCCAGGTGCCGGAGAAGATGATTCTTGCAATCGATGCAGCCGAACCCGGCCCGCCGGCATTCCGTGTTCACCAGGTCGAGGGTCTCCCGGTCCGAGAACGCTTTGTGCAAATCATAAACCGGACAGACGTCCGGATTGCCGGCGTCCTTGCGGGTTTTCCGGGCCGGGTCGGTGACCATCCTGAGGATCTTCTGCCGGGTCTCCGGGAGCGGGTCCCCCAGGTTGACGGCGTTACCGTACGATTTGCTCATTTTGCGGCCATCGGTGCCCGGCACGCGGGGCACGCGCGTCGTCAGCGCCTGCGGCTCCGGGAAGACCTCGCCGTACAGCGAGTTGAAGCGGCGGGCGATCTCCCGGCAGAGCTCGAGGTGGGCGATCTGGTCCTCCCCGACCGGCACCCGTTCCGCGCGGTAGATCAGGATGTCGGCCGCCTGCAGGACCGGGTAGCCCAGAAAGCCGTAGTTCGTCAGGTCGCGGTGGGCCATCTGCTGCTGTTGCTCCTTGTAGGTCGGCACCCGCTCCAGCCAGGCGATCGGGACGATCATCGACAGGAGGAGGTGCAGCTCGGCGTGCTCCGGGACCTGCGACTGCACGAAGATCGTGCAGCGGTCCGGGTCGAGGCCGGCCGCCAGCCAGTCGAGCGCCATGTCGAGGACATATCCGCGGATCGGCGAGGTGTCGGCGTACTCGCTGGTCAGCGCGTGCCAGTCGCAGATGGCAAAAAAGCACTCGTGCGTGTCCTGCAGCCTGATCCAGTTGTCCAGGGCGCCGACCAGATGGCCGATGTGCATCGGCCCGGTCGGCCGGAATCCCGACAGGACCCGCTGGCGCTCTCCGGCCCCTGGAGCCCCGAGCGGGCTCACGAGGACTTCCTGACCATGGCCGAATGGATGATCTGCAGGGCGGTCGTGATGCGGCCGAGCTTGCGTCCCCGCTTCTGGATTCCCTGGGTGTCGTCCTGGGAGGGCTGTTCGGCGCGCACCTCCTTCTGGAGCTTCTCCAGCTCGAAGACGAGCTGCTTCAACTCCCCGGGCTCGAACTTCTTGAAAGTGCTGGCATTGACCAGGATCAGCCCTTCGCCGATGTCGCGCGCCATGGCGTAGGCCGATCCTCCCATGAAATTGCCCATCCTGCCTCCTCAGTGACCGGGGGGGCCCGGCCGGGATCCTAGCCGATACCGTACTTCGGCCATTTGCTCTCGATCAGCGCCAGGGTCTCACGTGTGTGGCGGATCTCCTCAGGCCACTCGCGGCTGAAGCCTTCGGAGGGCCACTTGCGCGTGGCATCGACTCCCATGTGCGAGCCGTACTGCGGCAGGCGCGACGAATGGTCGAGAACGTCCACCGGCCCCATGACGAACTCGATGTCCCTTTCCGGATCGATGTGGTTGAGAGCCTTCCAGGCGGCCTCGCGCACGTCCTGCACGTTCACGTCGTCATCCACCACCACGATCACCTTGCTGAACATCGCCTGTCCCATCCCCCAGATGGCGTGCATCACCTTGCGCGCGTGGCCGGGGTATCTCTTGCTCAACGAGACCAGGATGAGGTTGTGGAAGATCCCTTCCGCCGGCATGTTGATGTCGACGATCTCCGGAAGCTGCCTCTTCATGATCGGCAGGAACACGCGTTCGATCGCCTTGCCGATGTAGTAGTCCTCCATGGGCGGCGGGCCGACGATCGTGGTCTGGTAGATCGGCCGCCGGCGCCGCGTCAGGCAGGTCAGGTGGAACACCGGGTAGTCGTCGGGAAGGGAGTAGTACCCGGTATGATCGCCGAAGGGGCCCTCGCGCCGTCTCTCCTGCGGGTCCACGTATCCCTCCAGCACGATCTCGGACGACGCCGGCACCTCCAGGTCCACGGTGATTCCTTTCACCATCGGCACCGGCTCGCGCCTCACGAAGCCGGCCAGGAACATCTCATCCACATCGTCCGGCAGGGGCGCCGCGGCGGCGAAAACCAGCGCCGGGTCGGTGCCGATGGCGCAGGCGACCTGGAGCCTCCGGCCGCGCGCTTCGGCACGCCGGTGGTGGTGCGCGCCGTGCTTGTGGATCTGCCAGTGCATCGCGGCCGTGGCTTCGTCGTAGACCTGCATCCGGTAGATGCCGCAGTTGCGCTTTCCCGTCTCCGGGTCGTGCGTGAACACCAGAGGCAGGGTGATGGTGCGCCCGGCGTCCTTCGGCCAGCACCGGATCACGGGCAGGGACAGGAGAGAGGGGCGATCGCGCTCGACCACCTCCTGGCAGGCCGCCTTCCTGACCACCACCGGGAAAAGGTCGGCCAGGTCTTTGAGCCTGGGCAGCATCTTGATCTTGTCCAGGAGGGAAGCCGGCGCCTTCCCTTCCAGCAGGGCGTCGACGCGCTCTCCGAAGCTGTCGAGCGCGTCGACCTCCAGCGCGATCTTCATCCGGTCGATGGATCCGAGGGCGTTGATCAGCACCGGCACGTCGTGCC
>JACOUZ010000297.1 GCA_016177515.1 Acidobacteriota bacterium | reverse complement strand
TTCCATGGAGGTGGCGCATGGCCGTCAACAGCAAGCGGGTCCTGATCGGCGCTTTGGCCGGAGGCGTGGCCTGGACCGTCCTGAGCATGGGGATCAACATGGCCGTCCTCGCGAGGCGCTACGAGCTGGCGCAGGCGGCGGGCCTGTTCCAGAACGAGCCGCGGATCCCGGGTTTCCTGGGAATCTGGATCCTGATCCTGTTCGTCCTCTCCTGGATCGGCGCCACGCTGTATGCCGTGGCGCGCGCCGCCTGGGGGCAGGGGCCGCTGACGGCGCTGAAGGTGGGCGTGATGCTGGGGTTCGCGGCCGCCCTCCCGAGCAACTTTGGCACCGCCGCCTGGGCCACGTTCGGCCGGATCTTCCCGTTCTGCTGGGCCATCGAGCTGGGGCTGGGGGCGGTCATCGCGACGCTCATCGCCGCCTGGCTGTATCGCGACTGAGCGGCGCGGACCTACGGGCGCGGCTTCTGCAGGGCGACCAGGGCGATCGACACGACGCCCAGGACCAGCACCGTCCCGTTCAGGAGGACCGAGCGCCGGTGCAGCGCGTCGAAGCGCGCCTTGGCCGCGTCGTAGGCGGGAGTGCCTTCGGGGGAGAGAAGGGCCAGGCGCGCCCGGCCCGCCTGCGGCAGGACCACACGGCCGGCGTACACAACGATTCCGGTCATGAGCAGAAGCAGGACCATCTCGGCGGCGAGGAGCCGTCCCCAGACCGCCTGCCTGGCTCCCAGAAGCAGTCCCGACAGGAGGGCGAGCGCTCCGCAGGCGGCGCCCAGGGCGTAGTAGCGGGGAAAAATCGCCGACACCGCCCGCCCGGCCAGGTCGCGTGGCAAGGCGCCGAACAGGGCGGGTGCGGTGACGAACGAGAACAAGACGACGCTCCCGACCCAGACCCCGAGCGCCAGAAGGTGGACGAACCTCAAGAGTGCCGTCATGCGGCGCGCGTGCCTACTTGCTATGCACGAACTTGTTCGGCGTCCCCTCCATCGCCGAGCCCGCGGCCGGCCTCCAGAGGGCGTGCTCCTCGATCTCCTTCGCCAGGGCGAAGTCCCTCTCGGTGATGCCGCCTGAGGCGTGCGTCTTCAGCTTGACCCAGAGCTTGCCCCAGGTGACCTCCAGGTCGGGATGGTGGTAGGCCGCCTCGCTGAGAAAGCCGATGGCGTTGACCAGCATCAGCGTGGTCGGCCAGCCGTCGGTGCTGTACTTGCGGCGGATCCAGCCGTCCTGCAGCTTCCACCCCGGCAGCTCCCTTTCCAGGCGCGCCGACACGACGTCGTCCGGCAGGACGGCGGGTTTCTCGGGCATGCGTCACCTCCCGTTCCGGCGTTATTCGAGGATCCACTTCTTCCGGTCGCGGTTGAAATACATGTGCCGCGGCATGGAGCGATCCTCCTTCAGCAGGTCCTGCGCGGAGGGTTTCCCCTTCAGCGCTTTTTCGATCGCGTCCTTCATGGCGGTGCGGTTGTTGCGATAGAGCTCGTTGAAGTCGGCGTCTTTCATGTCCGACAGTCGCGGGTCGACCCAGAGCATGGCGATGATGCACAGGCTCTCGGTCTTGTTTTTGGGGATGATGCCGGCCTGCACCGCGTCCAGCACCCCGTCCGCGATGCCGGCCTGGACCGGGCCGCCGTAGACCATGACGTCCGCCATCTTCTTGAGCTGCACCTTCGGCACCATGATGGTCGCCGGCTTCACCATCTTGCCGCCGTCCACCAGGCAGAAGAAACGCGAGAAGCCGGCGGTCTGGCCCATCAGCGTGGCGAATGCCTGGCCCACCGGGCCGTCCTGCTCTCCGATCGCGATCTCCGGCTCGGTCCAGAGCCAGTCCTCGGTGCCTGCTGCCATCGCCTCGCCGAAGCGGATCC
Organism: Acidobacteriota bacterium; assembly: GCA_016177515.1. GTDB lineage: Bacteria > Acidobacteriota > Polarisedimenticolia > Gp22-AA2 > Gp22-AA2 > Gp22-AA3. Next base: position 13,347 of record JACOUZ010000297.1, on the reverse strand, counting down.
TGATCCGATCAGGCATGAACGTCCCTCCAAATGAGTGGAATGCGCGGTGCGCCGGAAACGGCGCCATCCTACTCCAGCGCGGGGAGCCCTGTCACCCGGTGGGACCACGCCGCGAAACAGGGGGCTGCGCTCCCCCCGAGCGGGTATCATGCGCTGCCATGGAAAGCCGCCGCTTCCGCCTCGGGTTCGCCGGATTCGGCAACGTCGGCCGGGCGCTGGCCCGCCTCCTCCTCGAGCGCCGGGATGAGCTCGCCCACCGCTGCGGCCTGAGCTTCGAGGTCACGCTCCTGGCGAGCGCGCGCCGGGGCGCCTGGATCGATCCGTCCGGAATCGACCTCGAGGGGGCGCTGCGCGACGGCTGGTCGGCGGCCCCCCGGCTGCCGGAGGCGATCGCCGCCGCGCCGATCGATCTCCTGTTCGAGGCGACGCCGCTCGATCCTCACGCCGGCGAGCCCGCCCTGTCGCACCTGCGCGCAGCCCTCGGCCGCGGAGTGTCGGTGGTCACCGCCAACAAGGGGCCGGTGGCGTTCGCGGCGCGCGAGCTGTTCGAGCTGGCGCGCCGGACGGGGGCGGGGTTCCGGTTCGAGTCGGCGGTGGCCGACTGCATGCCGGTGTTCAACCTGTTCGAGGCGGCGGTGCCTGTCGGGAGGCTGCTCGGCTTTCGGGGCGTCCTGAACTCGACCAGCAACCACGTCCTGCAGGCGATGGCGCGCGGGGAGCGGGCCGAAGAGGCGGTGCGCGAGATGCAGAGGCGGGGTTTCGCCGAGGCCGACCCGGCGCACGATCTCGACGGCTGGGACCAGGCGGTGAAGGCGGTGATCGTGGCGAACGTCCTGATGGGGCGCGACCTGCGGCCGGCCGACGTGGAGCGCACGCCGCTCTCCGCCGTCGATCCGGGCTGGGTACGGGCGCAGGAGCGCTCCGGGCGGACGGTGCGGCTTCTGGCCGAGGCCGCGGCGGACGGCCCCGCGCGCGTCCACGCGGCCGGTCTGGAGAGGGGCGATTTCCTGGCGTCGCTCCGAGGGTTCTCGCTCGGCCTGACGCTCGACACCGAGCCGGCGGGGACGATCAACGTCTCGAGCGTCGAGGCCGGGGTCGAGCAGACGGCCTACGGCATGCTCGCCGACCTGGTCGCCATCCGTCGGGGAAGGCTCCGGGTCACGACGCCGCTTCTCGATCCAGCCTGATCCCGTTCCGGAGCGTTACTTGCCGGGCGCGCGGTACACTTCGCGGCCATTGAAGATCGTCAGCGTGACCCTGGCCTTGTGGATCTCCCCCGGCGGCGCCTCGAAGATGTCGGGCCGGACCACGGCCAGGTCGGCCAGCTTCCCCTCCTTGACCGATCCCTTGACGTCCTCCTCGAACGAGCCGTACGCCCCGGAAAGGGTGTAGGCGGCGATCGCCTGCTCGAGCGTCACGCGCTGCGCCGGGACCCAGCCGCCCTCCGGCCGCCCGCCGGTGTCCTGGCGCAGGACCGCATTGTGGATGCCGATCAGCGGGTCGATCGTCACGACCGGCCAGTCGCTGCCGAACGCCAGCCGGCCGCCGACGGCGGCGATGGCGTTCCAGGCGAAGGCTCGCTGCACGCGCTCCGGGCCGATGTTGGCGGCCCAGACCGAGAGCAGGTTCCGCTCGGGATAGGCGTGGTAGGGCTGCATGCCGGCGATGATCCCGGAAGCGCCGAAGCGCGGGATGTCGGCGGCGTCGATCGTCTCGATGTGCTCCAGGCGGTGCCTGCGGTTCCGTCCGGGGCGGGCGCGCATCGCCTTCTCGAGGGCGTCGAGGGACATGCGCACCCCCGCGTCGCCGATGGCGTGGATGTAAATCTGGAAGCCGGCCGCGTCCATCCTGTCCACCATCGCTTCGAGCTTTTGCGGATCGTAGTGCGCGACGCCCCGGGTCGAAGGGTCGTTCGTGTAGGGCGCCAGCATGGCCGCGGTGTTCGACTCGATCACGCCGTCGGCGAAGAACTTCACCGCGCCGGCGCGCACGAAATGATCCTGGTGCGCAAGGCGCGCCGCCTCGATCTTCGCGACCAGGGCGTCCGTCAGCTCCTCCGGGGTGTCGGGCATGGTGAAGGCGATCGAGGTGCGCACGGTCAGGCGCCCCTCCCTCTGCAGCTCGGCGTACAGGTCGATCTCGTCCCGGCCTCCGCCGCAGTTCTGAATGCTGGTGACGCCGAGGCTGTTGGCCAGGCGCATGCCCTGCAGGAGCGCGGTCTTCTTCCTGTCATGCGACGGCTTCGGGACGACCTTGTCGATCAGGGCGGTCGCCCCCTCCTTGAGCGTCCCGGTCGGCTCGCCTGTTTTCGGGTCCTTGACGATCTCGCCCCGGCTCTTCGGCAGCTGCGGAGTTCCGGCGGTGATGCCGGCGGCCTTCAGGGCCGCGCTGTTGCACCAGGCCGAGTGGCCGTCGTACGAGTACAGGAAGACGGGACGGCCCGCCTCGGCCGCGTCGAGATCGCCGCGCCTGGGGAACCTGCCGGGGAAGGTCGAGTAGAGCCAGCCGTTCCCCAGGATCCACGGCTCGTCCGGATGATCGGCCGCGTACCGCCTGACCCGCTCCTGGATCTCCGGAAGGGTCGTCGCACCCGTCAGGTCGACCTGGCCCAGGCCTAAAGCGCCGTCCAGGAAGTGCGTGTGGGAATCGTTAATCCCGGGCAGGATGACGCTTCCGGTGACGTCGTACTCGCGGGTGTTCGGCCCCAAGAGCGCCCGGACTTCAGCCTCGGTCCCCACCTTGACGATGCGGTCGCCGCGCACCGCCACGGCCTCGGCCCAGGGGCGTTCCGCCTCGACGGTGAAGACCCGCCCGCCGACCAGGATCAGGTCGGCCGGCGGCGCCGGCGGCGCGCCGGTGCAGGCGGCCAGGAGGGCCGCGCCGATGCCTGCGGCGGCGACCGCGCGCCGCGCGGCGGCAAGGGCACCCATCCCGGCGGCGGGCGCGCCGATCGCGCGTGCTATCATCCGCCGCGCCGGACCCGCTCCGGGAGGTGCGCCATGCTGACGATCGTCGCCTGCGACGCCGAGGGAAAACTCGAGGAGGCGGTGGCGAAGGACAGGCTGGCCGCCCTCCTGAAAGCGCACGGCACCACCGTGTGGGTGGACCTGAGCGGTCCGATCGGAGAGGAGTCCGGCTTCCTGACGTCGGTGTTCCATTTCCACCCCCTGGCCATCGAAGACTGCGAGACGCGCCGCCACCATCCGAAGATCGACGACTACGGTTCCCATCTCTTCATCCTGTCCCACGGCCTCCACCCCGAGAGCTCGGCCCGGGAGTTCAAGAGCCGGCAGCTGTCGGCCTTCGTGGGGGCGAACTACCTGGTCACCCTCCACCGCGAGGCCTCGCGCAGCGTGCAGGCCACGCTCGAGAGCATCCGCCGGAACTCCCGCCTGATGGCCGACGGGCCCGGCATGATCCTCTACCGGGTCCTCGACTTTCAAGTCGATCTGTACCTGCCCCTGATGGAGATCTTTCAGAAGCGCATCGACGAGATCGAAAAGGAGTGCCTCGCCGCCTCCACGTCCGCCGTCCTGCAGGGCGTCTTCGACCTGCGCAAGGCCCTGGTGCGCCTGCGCCGCTTCTCCGGTCACCAGAGGGAGATCCTGCTGCGCCTGAGCCGGCGCGAGTTTCCCCTCATCGACGAGAAGAGCTCCGTCTACCTGCGCGACGTCTACGATCACCTGGTGCGCATCACCGACCTCGCCGATACGTTCCGGGAGCTCGTGGCCGGCGCCCTCGAGGCCCACCTGTCGATCGTATCCAACCGCACCAACGAGATCATGCGGGTGCTGACGGTCATCACCACGCTGTTCATCCCGCTGACTTTCATCGCCGGGATCTACGGCATGAACTTCGACATGCCGGAGTTTCACTGGAAGCACGGCTACGGGTTCGCCTACGCCCTGATGATTGCGGTGGGGGCCGGCATGTACCTCGTGTTCCGCCGGCGCGGCATCTTCCGGCGGCCGGGGCGCTGAACGGACGACGGTCGGGGCCGTCCGGAACGTCGCCCGGCCGGAGGCTCGGACAGCCTCCTCGGGTCCGCTTTCAGCGGCCGGTGCGGCGCCGGGCCGGGCGGCGGGCGCGGTCCGTCTTGCGTGCGGCCCCCGGGATCCCGGCCGGCGGCCCGATCCTCGCCCGTTCCACGACCAGTCGGCCCAGCATCCTCGAGGCTTCGGCCCGTTCGAGACGGCCCATCGCCAGCTCGTGGAGGACGACCGCCTTGTAGATCTCGAAAACTCCGCGCCGGAGCGCCTTGCCGAGGATCTCCGCCTCGCCGGCATCAAGCCTCAGGCAGATGAACGCAAGCTCTTCGCCCAGGGGCCGGCGGCCGGTCTCGTCCGGGATTCTCATGGCGCCACTTTATCACCTGACCGGATCGGGTGGACAATACGACAGAGGAATGCGGGACGATGCGCCTGCGACGGGCCTTCCTTTCCTTCCTGGCGGCTGTCATTGCGGCTGTCGCCGGCCTTCCGGCCGCGGCGCCGGCCGGCTCCTTCCGCGAACATGTCCGGGTGGTGGAGCGGCCGTACCTGAGAGTCGACCTGACGGTCACCGTTGTCGATCGGCAGGGTCGCCCGGTGCGCGGCCTGTCCGGCGACGATTTCAAGGTCTTCGAGGACGGCGTGGAGATGGAGCTGGCCGATTTCGGCCGCGAGTCGGAGCGGCGCGATCGCCCGCTGTCGGTTGCCGTCCTGCTCGACCTTTCCCAGAGCATGGCGGGCCAGGTCAGGAAGGTGAGCGAGGCGGCGCAGGCCCTCCTCGCGGGCCTGAGGCCGGCCGACGAGATCATGGTGGCCAGGTTCAACGACCAGCTCACAGTCCTCCAGAAGTTCACCTCCGACCCCGTCGAGCCGGGGAAGACCCTGGGCAGGATCGGCCCCGCCCGGGGCGGGACGGCGCTGTTCCGATCGATCGAGGAGACCCTGAAGGACCTGCGCGAGCGCCGGGGCCGCAAGGTCATCCTGGTCGTCAGCGACGGCCTCGACATCGACGTCGGCCGCGGCGGATCCGTCCTCCAGTCGCTCTATCTTCAGGATCTCCTCCGACTCTGCTTCCGGTCGCAGACGGTGGTGTACGGCATCCGCCCGGGGATCAGCGCCGCTTCCTGGCTGCCGTTCGAAGGGTTCGTCGAGGAGACCGGCGGGCGGCTCCTCTTTACCGGCGGAGACCTGGCGGGTCTGTTCGCGCGCCTCGGAGAGGAGCTTCTGAGCCCGTACTACCTGGCCTACGACATCGATCCGCGGCTGGCCGAGAAACGCCGGCGCAGGATCCGCGTCCTGGTGCGGCGCCCGGAGGTGGAGGTGAAGACCGTGCGGGGATTCTCGGCCCGGCGCGGACACGTCGAGGCGCTCCTGCGCGACCTGCTCGACGACGAGGCGCAGGTCCGCGCCGATGCGGTCTTCGAGCTGGGATTCGTTCTGGACCCGCGCTCGTTGCCGGCGCTCCTGGGCGCGGCGGCCGATCGGGACGAACAGGTGCGGCGCCTCGCGGCGCTCTCCCTGGGGCGCCTGGGGGAGGAGGCGGCCCTCCAAACCCTCATCGAGCGGCTGGGCGACCCGTCCCCGGGAGTGCGGACGGCCGCGGCCGGGGCCCTCGATCTCTTCGGTGCCCGGGCGGTCCCGGGCCTGACGGTCGAGGTGGCGCGGCTGTTGTCCGGGCCGCCGGCTGTGGATCCCGGGATGGTGGAAACGGTGCGGATCCTCGGCAGGATCGGCGACGATCGCGCCCTCGATCCGCTGGCCGCCGTCCTGCGGGAGGGCCCCGCCGGCGCGCGGCTGGCCGCGGCGGATGCCCTCGGGGCGCTCGGGCTCACGAGGGGAATCCCGGCCTTGAGGGCCGCACTGGCCGATCCCGCCCCCGAGGTGCGCCTGGCTTCGGCGCGATCGATCGTGGCCATCGCCGGTCCGGCTGCGCGCCAGGTGATCGAGGCGTACATCGCGGCGGAGGCCGACCCCGGATTGAAGGACGCGGTCCGGGCGCTTCTGTCGCCCTGATGCGCTACAATCTCGCCCATCCGGTGAGGAGGTGAGCGACGATGGCTGACACGAAATCGGCCGCCCCCAGGGTGACCTACGCGACCCTGGCGGCCGGTCAGACGCCCGAGTTCAACCAGGCGTACGACGAGGCGATCGAAAGGGTCAAAGCGACGCTGGGCGGGACCCACTCCATGTTGATTGGCGGCAAGGAGGTCGCCACGAAAGAGACGTTCGCCGATACCAGCCCGAGTGACACCCGGGTGGTGCTGGGGCGATTCGCATCCGGCACGCGCGCCGACGCGCAGACGGCGATCGTGGCGGCGCGCAAGGCGTACGAGAGCGTCTGGCGGGACCTGCCCTGGCGGCAGCGGGTGGCGTTCGTTCGCAGGGCGGCCGGCGTGATCGAGAAGCGCCGCTTCGACATCGCCGCCCTCATGGGCATGGAGGTCGGCAAGAACCGGCTGGAGGCGATGGGAGACGCGCAGGAGACGGCCGACCTGATGAACTACTACTGCGACCAGGTCGAGCGGCACCAGGGATACGAGGTCCCGATGGAGCGGCTGTCGGACGCGGAGGACAACCGGGACGTCCTCCGGCCCTTCGGCATCTGGGTCATCATCTCCCCGTTCAACTTCCCGATGGCCCTGTCGGGGGGGCCGAGCTCGGGCGCTCTCCTCGGGGGGAACACGGTGGTCTTCAAGCCGGCGAGCGACACGCCCCTCACCGGACTCGTCCTGGCCGAGTGCTACGGCGAGGCGGGCCTGCCGCCGGGAGTGTTCAACTATGTCACCGGGCCCGGCTCGAGCGTGGGCGAGGAGCTGGTCACCAACCGCGACGTGGACGGCATCCTGTTCACCGGCTCGCGCGAGATCGGATACGAGATCTACCGCAAATTCTCGCGCGCCTATCCCAAGCCGTGCATCGCCGAGATGGGCGGCAAGAACCCGGCGATCGTCTGCGCCAGCGCCGATCTCGACGCGGCAAGCGACGGCGTCCTGAAGTCGGCGTTCGGCCTGCAGGGACAAAAGTGCAGTGCCTGCTCGCGGGTATACGTCCACCGGTCGGTGGCGAAGGCGTTCACCGAGATGCTTCTGGAGAAGACCAGGAAGATCGCCATCGGCGACCCGTTGAAGAAGGAGAACTGGCTGGGGCCGGTGATCAACAGGGCGGCCTGCGACAAATACGCGAAGTTCGTCGCGATCGGCCGCAAGGACGGCAAGATCCTGGCCGGCGGCGAGGCGCTCAAGGGCGACCCGTACGATCACGGCTTCTTCGTCCGCCCGACGATCGTGGGCGGCCTGCCCAAGGACCACCGCCTCATGCACGACGAGATGTTCCTGCCGATCACGTGCATCTGGGAGGTCGCCTCGCTCGACGAGGCGCTCGAACTCGCCAACAGGAGCGACTACGGCCTCACCGCCGGCCTGTTCACGACCGACGAGAAGGAGATCAGGAAGTTCTTCGACCGCATTGAGGCGGGCGTGGTGTACGTCAACCGCCGGGCCGGCGCCACCACCGGGGCCTGGCCCGGGATCAACCCGTTCGGGGGCTGGAAGGGGAGCGGCTCGTCCGGCAAGTCATCGGGCGGCCCCTACTACGTCGCCCAGTTCATGCGCGAGCAAAGCCGGACGCTGGTCCGCGGCTAGCGACTGGACCCATGCCGGAGAAGACGGTCGGCAGGACGAGGCTGGTCCTGATCCAGGGAGACATCACCCGCCAGGACGCCGATGCCCTGGTCAACGCCGCAAACTCGGAGCTCCGCGGAGGCGGCGGCGTGGACGGCGCCATCCATCGCGCCGGCGGCCCCCTCATCCTCGAGGAGTGCAGGGCGATCGCGGCCAGACAGGGACGTTGCCCTGCGGGACAGGCGGTCGTCACGGGGGGCGGACGCCTGCGGGCGCGCCACGTCATCCACGCCGTGGGCCCTGTCTGGCACGGCGGCGAACAAGGGGAGGACGGGCTTCTGCGCGCCGCCTACGAGAACAGCCTGCGCCTGGCCCTGTCCGTGAACGCCAGAAGCGTCGCCTTCCCTGGCATCTCCACCGGCGCCTATGGTTTCCCCGTCGAGCGCGCCGCGCGCATCGCCCTCGCGGCGGTCACGGCATTCGTCCTGGAGCACGGCGGGCTGGAGGAGGTGCGCTTCGTGACGTTCAGCCCCGGAGACTACGGGGTCTACGCGCGCCTGTTTGAGGCTGCCTGACCTCGGCCTTTCCCGCGCTCCGGGCCCGCCCCCCCCCCGCCCCGTTTGACTCATGGGGTCCCCGACCCTAACTTGAGGAGGGGCCGTACGCCCGGGCGCCGTGCATAACCCAGCGCAGGGCCCATTCGTCAGGGTCCGATGCCGGTCAAGACCGACGTGAACCCCGAAGAGTTGCGCAAGGGCGAGGAGCGCTACCGCGCCTTCGTGCAGCAGAGCAGCGAAGGGATCTGGTGCTTCGACGTGGAGCGCCCGATCCTGGTGGAGCTGCCCGAGGACGAGCAGATCCGGCAGTGCTACCGGTTCGCCTACCTCGCCGAGTGCAACGACGCCATGGCCAGGATGTACGGGATGGACACGGCGGCGCAGCTTCGAGGCGCGCGTCTGGACGACTTCATGCCCGAAACGGACCCGTACAACATCGACTTCCTGAAGGCATTCATCCGCTCGGGCTATCGCCTCAGGGACGCCGAGTCGCACGAGGTGGACAAGGACGGCAGGCCCAAATACTTCCTCAACAACTTTTTCGGGATCGTCGAGGACGGCCGCCTGCTGCGCGCCTGGGGCGTGCAGCGGGACGTCACCGAGGCGAGGCGGTCGCAGGAGGCGCTGCGTCACAGCGAGGAGCGCTACCGGCGGCTCGTGGAGATTCTGCCGGATGCCGTGTTCATCCTCGTCGGCGGCCGGTTCGTGTTCGTGAACGGCGCGGCCGCCAACCTGCTGGGAGCCCGCTGCGCCGCCGATCTCGTCGGCCGGCTGGTCCTGGAGATCATCCATCCCGACTACCGCGACGCGGTCGAGAAACGCATCCGGGATCTGGGAGAGGGCAAGCCGGTCACCGGGATGCTGCCGCGCAAGCTCCTGCGCCTGGACGGGACGGACGTCGACGTGGAGGTCGCGGCCTGCGACTTCGAGTACCACGGGAAGCCCGCGGTCCTGGCGGTGGCGCATGACGTCACGGCGCGGCTGAATCTGGAGTCCCAGCTGCGGCAGTCGCAGAAAATGGAGGCGGTCGGCCGCCTGGCCGGCGGCGTCGCCCATGACTTCAACAATCTCCTCACCGTGATCACCGGGCGCTGCAACCTGATTCTGCGCGGCATCAACGGCAACGCCGCGATGCGCCAGGAATTGGAGGAGGTGCGCAAGGCCGGCGAGCGGGCGGCCGCCCTGACTCGGCAGCTCCTGGCCTTCAGCCGCAAGCAGGCGCTGCAGCCCAAAGTCATCGATCTCAATACCGTAATCGAGGGGATGAGCAAGCTCCTGCACCGCCTCATCGGCGAGGACGTCGAGCTGGTTTCCACGCTCGCGGCCGGACTCCGGCACGTCAAGGCGGATCCCGGCCAGATCGAACAGGTGGTGATGAACCTGGCCGTCAATGCCCGCGACGCCATGCCGGGCGGGGGGCGGCTGACCATCGAGACTTCCAACACGCGTCTGGATTCCTCCCGGCTGGCCAACCTTCCCGCGGCCACAGCGGGGGACTATGTGATGGTCCGGGTCAGCGACACGGGGAAGGGCATGAACGACCAGGTGCAGTCGCACGTGTTCGAGCCGTTCTTCACCATGAAGGAGAAGGGAGAGGGGACGGGCCTGGGACTGGCCACCGTCTACGGGATCGTCAGGCAGAGCGGCGGTCACATCTGGCTCGAGAGCGCCCCGGGAAAGGGGACGACCTTCATCTTCTGCCTGCCGGCGGCGGATGAGGCGCTCGACACGGAAGAGCCGAAGGAGAGCCGCGGGGTCCTGAGGCGCGGGACGGAGACGGTTCTCGTCGTCGAGGACGAGCAGGTGGTGCGCGACCTGGCGTGCGACATCCTGAGGCTGAGCGGCTACCTTGTCCTCTCCGCGAGCAGCTGCGGCGAGGCCCGGAAGCTCTCCGCGGCGCACGCAGGCCCCATCCACCTCCTGCTCGCGGACGTCGTCATGCCCCACATGAGCGGTCCGGAGCTGGCCGGCTGCCTGACGGCGTCGCGCCCCGAGATGAAGATCCTGTTCATGTCCGGCTATGCCCGGGAAGCGATGGTGCACCGCGGTGTCCTGCCGCCCGACTCCCCCTTCCTCCAGAAGCCGTTCGCCCCCGACGCCCTGTCCCGCCGCGTGCGTGAAATCCTGGATACCCCCGACACCCTCCCCTGAGGGGCGTTTTCGGCTCACAATGTAGGGTCTCCTGCGTCCAATCAAGGTGCAGGACACCATCGGGTATCGGAATCGTGCCGTCACCTGACGAGGGTGCACTCATCGAGGAGGCCCGGGAAGGCAGCGCGGCGGCGTTCGAGGAGCTGGTGCGCCGCTACGACAGGCGTGTCCTGCGCCTGGCGCTCGGCATCGTGAGGTCGGAGGAAGACGCACGTGACATCTACCAGGAGACTTTCCTCAGGGCGTTCAGGTCGATCCGTGGCTTCCGAAACGAATGCGCCTTCGGGACCTGGCTCTTCCGGATCACGACGAACCTGTGCCTGGATCACGCCCGCCGCAATGGACAGCTCCGCCATGAGCCGCTGGATGGGAAGGCGGCGGACGGGGCGGCGGGCAGCGACGAAGGAGAAGGTGCCGTGGGCCGGCTCGTCGACCGAAGCCTCGAGGGGGACCCGGTGAGGGCGCTCGAGGCCGGCGATCTGCGCCGGCTGATCGGCGAGGCGCTGGGGACCCTGCCGCCGCGTGAGCGGCTGGTCTTCGGACTGCGGCACGGGGAGGGGTTGCGCCTCGCCGCGATCGCGGAAATCCTCCAGACCTCGGAGGAAACGGCCCGGAACTGCCTGTACCGCGCCCATCAGCGTCTGCGTCAGTCGCTGGGCCACCTGCGCGGCCAAGCGGGCGTCGCGGCCGGTGGAGGCGCGGCAAGCGGAGGCGAGGCAGGCGGAGGCGTGGCCGGGGGGGGCGTGACGGGCAAGGCATCCAGGGGTGCCCGGCTGTCGAACAGGATGGAGATCGTCGGAGGGGTGGAGTGATGGACTGCGAAGCGAACCGGAGACAGATCGTCCTGATGCTCTGCGGCGAGCTGGAGGAGGCCGGGCGCCATGGGCTCGAGGCGCACCTCCGGGAGTGCGCCGCCTGCGCCGCGGCGCTCGAGGAGGAGCGACGTCTCATCCGGCTCCTCGAGGGGGCTCCCGTGCTCGAGCCCTCCGCCGATCTGCTGGCAGGCTGCCGGCGAGATCTGCGCGCGGCCCTGCAGGCCGGATCGGCGGAGCGCCGTTCGTTGCCCTCCCGGGGGATGCGGTTGTGGCCCGCCTGGGGCCTCGCCCTGCTCGCCGCCGGCTTCGCGGCCGGGCGGCTGGTACCGGGGACCGGGGGTCCGGGATGGGTCGGCGAGGAGCCATCGGAAGCCGGGGCGACGATCGCCAATGTCGATTTTCGCGACAGCGATCCGCGCACCGAGAGGATCCGCCTGACGTACGACACGCTCAGGAGGACGGCACTCGAAGGGACCGCGGGCGACCCGCGCATCCGCCAGGTGCTTCTGGACACCGTGCGGCGGAACCGGAACGCGGGACTGCGCCTGGAGGCTATCGAGGCGCTGCGCCGGCACGCCGACGATCGCGAGGTGCGCCGGGCGCTCCTGGGCGCGGTCCGGGAGGATGACAATCCCGGCGCCCGGCTGAAGGCGCTGGAAGCGCTGGAGGGGCATGCGGCCGGCGATCCGGAAGTGCGCGGGGCCATCGTGCAGGCGCTTCTGCGCGATTCCAACCCCGGCGTGCGGGTGCGCGCCATCGACGCCCTGAAGGACACGCGCGGCCCGGAGACGCTTGCCGTCCTCCGGCGCCTGGCCGACGACGATCCCAACGACTACGTCAGGCTGCGATCCGCCGCCCTGGTGGGCGAGATGCTCCCCCAGGAAGTCCGATGAGGAGGAAACTCGGGTCCGCCGTGCTTGTGGCGTGCGCCCTGGCCGGGCCGCTGCGCGCCCAGGAGGCGCGCTACTATCGGGAGGGGCGCTTCCTGGTGCACGAGATCACGGGTGTGGTGCGCGATCCGGCGCCGCGGGTTCGGGTCGAGACCGACCTCGGATCGGTCCTCGCCGTCGACGCGGCCGCCCCCGGGGTGCGCTACCGCATCCGGGTGCGGACGAGGGGCGCCGACGACGCCGCCACCCGGAGGATCCTGGACGACATGCAGGTGAGCGCCGCCCTGAGCGGCGATCAACTCCTGTTCCGGGGCCAGGCGATGGCGCCGGGCGTGGCGCGCGATCTGGTCGCCGATTTCGAGATCGAGCTGCCGGCCGCGGTGCGGGAGATCACGGTGGCCACGGGGGCCGGGGACGTCCGGGCGCGCGGTCTGCGCGGCGGCGCGGCGCTGGCCACGCGCGGGGGCAACATCACGGTCGACCGCGTGGACGGGCCGCTGCGCGCCGAGACGCGCGGCGGGAACATCGAGGTCGGCGCGGCGGGGGCGACGGCCCGCCTGGTCACCGCCGGGGGCGGCGTGCGCCTGGCGTCGGCGGGCGGCGACATCGTGGCCCAGACCTCCGGGGGCGACGTGTTCATCGGGAGCGCCTCGGGGCAGGTGCGCGCCGAGACGGGGGGCGGCAACGTGGTCGTGGAGTCCGCGGGTGGCGATGTTTCGGCGCAGACGCGGGGCGGCAGCATCGGCATCGGGGAGGTGCACGGCGAGGTGATCGCGGTGACCGCGGGAGGCAGCATCCGCGTGGCCTCGGCGCGGGGCGGGGTGCGCTGCGAAAGCGGCGCCGGCCCCATCTTCCTCAAGGTCATCGACGGGCCGATCCGGGCGGTCACCTCGGCCGGCAACATCCAGGCCGAAATCCTCCCGGCCGGCAAGGCGCTGTTCGATTCCGACATCCAGACCTGGCACGGGGACGTCACGCTCGCGCTGCCGGAGTCGTCGCCGGCGGCCATCCGCGCCATCGTCGATCATTCGCGGGGCCAGCGGATCAAGAGCGACTTCCCCTTGCGGATCTACCGCGAGGCGGAGGACGCGGGGCGGCCCGTCGAGATCGCCGAGGGGGCCATCGGCGGGGGCGGCGCGCTCATCAAGATACGGACGCTCGACGGCAATATCGTGATTCTGAAGGCGAAGACATCGGAACCCTGAACTCGGAGGAACCGTCCATGTCGAAAGCGCTCGCTGTCGCAACCGGTCTGGTCCTGCTCGGGACGGCGGCGGCCACCGTGGCCGCTCGCCCCGCCCCCGCGCCGCCGCCCGCCGAGGCGG
>JACOUZ010000296.1 GCA_016177515.1 Acidobacteriota bacterium | reverse complement strand
GCTTCTCGGCTTCGGCTGGATGCTGTACCGGCGGGGCCAGAGGGCGTAGCCCCGGGGGACCGGCCGGCTCCCTCCTCCGCCGATCTTCCGCGTAGCCTCCGGACAGGAACGCGGCCCTCTGACGGGGAAGTGACTCCGCCGGCCCGGGGGGTGTGCCGGGCCGGAGGGAGCCAGGAGGTATCCATGGAGGACAGGAGGACGGGTGCCCGCGCCGGATCGGAGGCAGGCATCGGCAGGACGGTCGATCTCCCGTTCCGCGCCGCAGTGGAACGAATCGAGCGGGCGCTGGCGCAGCAGGGATTCGGCGTCCTGACGCGCATCGACGTGAAGGAGACGCTGAAGCAGAAGCTGGGCGTCGATCAGCCGCCGTTCGTCTCAGTTCCTGTCCGAGTGGCCGAGATCCCTGCCGGGCGCCACGCGGTCGCGGACCAGCTGCTTCAGCTCCTTGATGTCCGGAAAGCGCCGTCGCTCCCGGCGCGACCAGATGGCCTTGCCGTCCAGGAGCACATCGAACACCCCGCCCGTTCCCGGGCGGAGCGCGACCTCTCCCAGGTCCGCCTCGAACGTGGTGAGGAGCTCCTGCGCCATCCAGGCGGCGCGCAGCAGCCAGCGGCACTGGGTGCAGTAGACGATCGCCAGACGCGGGCGCCGGCGGAGGGCCGTGCGGCGTTTCATGCCGGCTTCACCCGCCGCCCCCGCGGGGCGGGCCGGCCCGACGCTTCCGACGCCAGACGGATCGCCTCGGCCAGAAGCGGAAAGCGGCAGGCGCGCGCGAACTCCTCCAGGGTCATCCAGGCGAAGGCATCGTGCTCGTCCGAGAGGACGACGTCGCCGGTGTCGGAGACTCCGCGGTAGACAATCACGACCATGTCCTCCAGGTTGCGCTTCGCCTGGTACGAGGCGACGGGGCGCGGATCGATCGCGACCTCGAGACCGCACTCCTCGCGCGTCTCGCGCCGCGCCGCCGTGAGCGGCTGCTCCCCCGGGCGCACCCGCCCCGAGAGCGCCTCCCACGCGCCGGCCCCGGCGTCCTTCCGCGGCGAGCGCCGCATCGCCAGGACGCGGCCGCCACGCAGCACCGCGACCGCCACCGCGACGACGAATCGGGCCGTATCCTGCAAGGACCCTCCGTATCTCCGGCCTACCGGGTGATGCTGCCGCTCGCGCCGCCCGGATCGCCCCGGTACTCACGCAGGACCGGCGGCCGCGCGTCCGGCTCTTCGAGAAGGCGGAGCGCCGCCTCGATCACGGCCGTCTGGCGCTCCCGATCCCCGGGGGCGTCGAGCGGGTAGCCGTGCCGGAACGGCACCCACAGGGCCCGCGGCGGGCGCACCCGCTCGGCGACCTTCATCAGGAGTTGGATCGCCACGGTCGCGATCCCCTGCCGTTCCATCTCGGCCGCCACCAGGCCGACGGCCTGGGTGCACATCGGTCAGACCGGGACCAGGAGGGCGATGTCGACGCCGTCCTCCGACAGCAGGCGCGCCGCCCGGGGAGCGGTGTCGCGCACCAGCCTCCCCGGCGCGGTGATCGATCCCATGAAAGACAGGTGGCGCCGGTTGACCGAGCCGATGCGGCCGGCGGCGTGGAGCTCGCGCACGCGGTCGAGCGGCAGGGCGAGGTTGGGGTCGCTCCGCAGCCCCGAATGATCGAACGAGCGGCTGCGGTGCGTGTCGATGAGCGCCGCCGCCTCCGCGTCGGAGGGGATGTCGCGGAACGACACGTCCCCTCCGCGGATCGACGCGTCGAAAGGCTCCTGGCCGGGCAGGACGAACCCGGCGCTCGAGACCAGCGCCAGGCGGCAGACGGCCAGGGGCTTGTGCAGCGGAGACCAGGGGACTGGGTCGATGCGACGCCACGGGTAGGTTTTGAGGAACAGGCGGACCGCCGGCGGGAACTCGCCCGGTTCACCCACCTGCCGGCGCGCCCTTGAGGTGCTGGTCCAAAAACGCCAGGATCGCCCGGTAGCCGACCAGCTCGTTCTCCTTCTTCTGGAATCCGTGCCCCTCGTCCGGGAAGACGATGTATTCGACCGGCACGCCGTTGGCGCGCACCGCCTTGACGATGTCGTCCGACTCGGCCTGGAGCACGCGCGGATCGTTGGCGCCCTGCAGGACGATGAGCGGCGCCCGGATGCCGGCGGCGTGGAACAGGGGGGAGATGCGGGCCAGTCTCTCGGAATCGGTCTTCGGATCGCCCAGCTCGGCGTAGAGCGCCTCCCGGAACGACTCCCAGTAGGGCGGGATGCTCTCGAGCGTGCGCACCCAGTTGGCGACGCCGAACAGATCGACCCCGGCGGCGAACTCTCCCGGCCTGAAGGCCAGGGCCGCCAGGACCATGTAGCCGCCGTAGCTCCCGCCGAGGATGCCGATGCGGCGCGGATCGACCCATCCGGCCGCGGCGAGCATCTTCCGGGCTTCCACGACGTCGCCCAGGTCGGCCTCGCCGTGCCGGCGGTCGTCCAGGGCGAAGAACGCCTTGCCGTAGCCGCTGCTGCCGCGGTTGTTGATGTCGAACACGGCGTAGCCGTGATTGACGAGATACTGCGACAGCCCGCTGTACTCGATCTGGGCCTGCCCTCCCGGGCCGCCGTGGACCTTGACGATCGCCGGCGCCCGGTTCTGCGCCGACGCCCCGTGCGGGCGGTACAAAAGCCCGGGGACCTTCAGCCCGTCGTAGGAGGGAAAGCGCACCACCTGCGCGTCCACCAGGTGACGCGCGTCGATCCGGGCGTTCAGGTTGCGCGTCAGGCGGCGTGGCTCCCCGGCCCCCGCCAGATCGAGGACGTACAGGTCCCGCGGCGACCGGCTGTCGCTCGCATGAAACGCCAGGCGCGTCTCGTCGTTCGAGAAGGTCACCGCCCGGATGGCGCCGCGCGGCAGGCCGGGCAGGAGGACCGGGCGCAGGGTTGCGGCCTCGAACAGCCGCACTTCGGTGCGCGCATCATTATTAATGCCGGCCACCAGGTAGCGCCCCCGCTTCGAGAGATCGGCATAGACCACGTCCCAGCCCGGCTTCAGGACGACCTCCCGCTTGCCGGTGGCGAGGTCGTAGCGCAGAAGCCAGGCGAACTCGTTCCCCTCGTCGCTGATCAGGAACAATCCGCGCCCGTCCGGCGTGAAGCGGGCCGGACGGTTCTGCTGGTCTCCCTTGTGCGCCGAGATGTTCCTGGTCTCGCCCGTCTCGAGGTCGTGCAGGAAGGCGTCGCTGTCGTTGGTGGTGCGCGACTTGAACAGTGCGAGGTGGCGCCTGTCGGGCGAAACATCGCCGTATTCGTAGCCCGCGTCGTTCTGGTACACGAGGGTACGGCCGTAGCCGTCCGTCCGGTACTCGTACAGATCGAAGAAGCGCTCGTCGCGCTCGTTGGTGGTGACGTAGAAGGACCGGTCGTCGCGCGCCCAGCCGATGAACTCCGCCTTCAGCTTCTCGCCCGGCGTCAGGTCCTCGACCGAGCCGTCCGGCCGGCGCACGTACAGGTGGGTGAGCTCGTTGCCGCCACGGTCGCTGGAGTAGAGAATGCGCCCGTCGGCCGGGAAAAACGACTCCGCGGTGATGGCGTCCTCCGTCGAGCGCGTGAGCGGCTCCGGATCGCCCCCCCCGGCCGGCACGGTGAAGGCGTTGAACACCCCGGTCTGGTCGGAGCTGAACAGGACGGCGCCGCCGTCGGGCGAGAACGAGGCCCCGCGGATGCTGGTCGTGCCAAGAAACTCCTCGATGCTGTATTCCGGCGGGGCGGCGTCCGTGGCGGCCGGGGCCCCCACCGCGGCCGGGGCGCCACCGGGGGGCGCCCCCGCGCCGGGAGCTCCGCCTCCGTGGGCGCAGCCGGCAAGCAGTAGGAGGAGGACGGGAAGGGCGGGCCGTCGGGCGCCGGACAGGATCGTTCTCATGGGATCTCCATCGTTCCTTCGCTCACCAGTACCGAGGCGCCGCCGACGCGGATGGCCGCGACGGCGCCGTTCCTCTTGTCGGCCTCGGCCTCCAGGAGGCTCGGCCGGCCCATCTCGAAGCCCTGCTCGATGATGAAGCGCAGGGCGCCGTCACGCCTCGGGTCGCGCACTGCGAGGCAGGCGGCGAGCGCCGTGGCGGCGCTGCCGGTGGCGGGGTCCTCGGCGACGCCGACGGCCGGCGCGAACATGCGGGCCCGCAGGTCGTGCCCCCGGCCTTCGGGATCGAACGCGAAGACATAGGCGTGCGGAGACCACCAGGACGCCAGCACCCTCTCCCAGGTGTCGCGCCGGAGGCGGGCGCGCCCCACCGCGCCGCGATCACGCAGCGGAATGAACAGGAACGGCAGCCCGCAGGACACCCGCTGCGGCCCGTCCGGCTCATCGAGAAGATCGGAGACTTCGAGCGACAGCATGGCGGCGAGGTCGGCCCGCGCCGGCGGAGGCGGTCCAAACGCCGGCGGCCGCGGCGCGGTCAGCTGCGCGGCGACCGGCCGCCCGCCCCGGGCGCGCACGGCCACCGGCACCGGCCCGGCCCCCTCCTCGAGGACGAAGCGCGTCCACTCCCCCTCGAGCGGGATCTCGCCGAGCGACGCCAGGACGAAGGCGGCGCCGATCGTCGGGTGCCCCGCGAACGGGACCTCCGCGCCCGGCGTGAAGATGCGCAGGCGGCGGGCGTGGGCCTTCGATTCGGCGGGCAGGACGAACACGGTCTCGGAGAAATTGAACTCGCGCGCGGCCCTCTGCATCTGCTCCGTCCGCAGGCCGCGCCCGTCCGGGAAGACGGCGAGCTGGTTCCCCCCGAATATCCGGTCGGTGAACACGTCGGCGGTCAGGTAGCGATGGCGCATGTTGGTCAGAGGGAGGGAGAGTACCGCCCCCGGCCGGGCAGGTCAAGCCGACGGGGCTCCAAGGCATCCCCGGTCTGCGGCGCCGTGCCCTGCGCCCGCCGGGGACGGGTCCGGCTCGCTTCGCGAGCCTCCCCTCTGTTCGCCTCGCGCCCGCCCACCGCGCTGTGGAGCGCGCGGCGGG
>JACOUZ010000294.1 GCA_016177515.1 Acidobacteriota bacterium | reverse complement strand
GCCCGAGCCGCCGATCCCGTCGGGAGCCCCTTGCGGCCCGTGTGTGATCTCAGGATAAGTTTCTGGAATAAAATATCTTGACTTTCCTGGTGATTGCGCCATACTTATCCTGCCCGCGTCGATGACCTTTGGCCCTTGGAAAGGAGACCCATGCTCTCCAGGCCGGGTATCGATGCAACTTCGGTTTCCATCCCCTTCGGCGCGCTGCCGGCTGGTGTCGCAGCCAGGAACGCCCCGCTTCAGAGCGTCGAGACCCCTGAGCGGCTGCGCCCGCTGGCGGCCCGCCTTCTGGAAAGCCAGTTGGCCCGGCTCGTCCGGGCGAGTGCGACGCTCGAACGTCGCCTGGGAAGCGGCCTGGCCGCACTCCACGCCGGCCAGCTTTACAGGCATCTCGGCTACGTCCGGGCGGCCGACTACCTGACCGAACGGCTCGGGATGAGCCTCAGGCGCTGCCAGTCTCTCCTGCGCACCGAGCGCGCCCTTCGCGATCTGCCGACCGTCGCGGCCGCCCTCGACACCGGCGCGCTCGGCGCCTCGAAGGTGCAGATCATCGCGGCCGCCGCCACGCCCGAGACGCAGGAGATCTGGCTGGCGCGGGCGCAAAGGCTGACCGTGCGCCAGCTCGAGGAGCTGGTCCGCGCCGACCGCGCTGAAGCGAGCGGCGCGGGGCCGGGCGGGGCCGCGGCGGGTCCGGGCGGCGCCGCGGCGGGTGCGGCCGGCCCGGGCGATGCCTTGCCCGGCACCGGGGGCCCGGGCGTGCAGGCCTCCCCTGACGAGCCGTGCGTCCCGGTATCCTTCGCCGCGCCGGGTCGCGCGGTCGCCATGTGGCATTGGGCCCTCGACCTGGTCAGGCGCGTCGCGGGACGCCAGGAACCGGCCTGGCGCTGCGCGGAATTTCTCGCGGCCGAGTATCTGTCCGGGGCCCCTTCGGTGCCGGCTGTTTCCGGTCCGGCGCCGGAGCCGGCCGAGAGCACCACCACGCCTGGCCAGGATCCTCCGCGGCAGCCCGGAGAAAGAGATGGCGCCGGGCGCCGGCAGGAGAGCGGCGATTCCTCCGGCATGGAGGCCTGGTCCGGCGCGACTCAGGCGGTGCGCGAGGCCCTCTGTTCTCTCGGCACGGCTGCGGACCCTGACGCCATTCTCGCGGGACGGTTGCCGGAGATCTCTCCTGCTCCCGCGAACAACTCACCCGACGGGCCGGCGCTCGGTGCTTCTGGCGGGCGGGCCGATCCGTGGGACCTCGACGCGCGGCTGCGCGCCCTCGTCCGGTTGCGGCAATCACTGGTCTGGCGGCAGGGACGGCTCCTGCGCGCGCTCGCGGGCTATGGTCTCTTCAAGGACCTGGGGTTCGGTTCGCTGGGGGAGTTTTCGGCCGAGGTCCTCGGGACCTCTCCGCGCCGGGCCCGCTACCTGGTTTCGCTCGATCGCCGCCTCGACACGCTGCCGCTGGTGCGCGATGCCTACCGGCGCGGACTCGTCACCTGGTGCCAGGCGCGGTTGCTGATCCGGGTCGTGCGTCCGGGCACCGAGAGCCGGTGGATCCGCTATGCGCGCAAGGTGACGGTGCGGCGCCTCGAGGATGTCGTCACGTCCTGCGAGGTGGCGCTGGCGCTCGCGGACGCGCCGGCGGGGGGCAGCGACGGCGAGAGCGGGAACGGACGCGATCGTGCGGGCACCTCCGGGCCGGGCCCGCTCCCTCCCATCGAGCCGGAGCCCGGGGCCCGGGCGTGGCACACGTCTGCGCCCCGTCCCGCCGATCCGCCCCTGCCTCTCGCATTCGCCCCCGGCGATTCGCGAACATTGCAGGCCGGCCCCGCTGGGCGGCCCGCCGGCACGGAGTCCCGCCGCGCCGTGCATCGCATCGCCTTTTACGCGCCGCCCGACGTCGCCGGCCTGTGGCACCTGGCCGTGCGGGCCTGCCGGGAGGCGGCCGGCACACATCTGCGCGAGTGGGAGTGCCTCCTCATCTTCATCCAGGAGATGCGGGACACGTGGGAGAACCCCGGCGACTCCGACTGGCGGCGCCGGTACCGCATTCTCGAGCGCGACGGCTGGCGTTGCAAGGTGCCGGGCTGCACGTCCCGCAGCCACCTGAACGCGCACCACATCATTTTCCGTTCTCATCAGGGGGACAACGACGAGGGCAACCTGGTGACGCTCTGCGGGCACCACCAGGCGGGAATTCACCAGAGGCGGGTCCGCTGCTCGGGCCGCGCGCCGGACGCCCTCTGGTGGGAGCTGGGCGCGCGGCCGGACGGCCCGCCGCTGGCGCGCTATTTCGGGGACAGGATCGCCGGCGCCGGGGAGCGTCCGCCCGGCCAGGGATAGGGTCCGCCCGGCCGGGTAGACCGTCCGCTCAGTTCGTGAGCGCCGTTCATCATCGAGCTGTCGTGTGGCTCTGGAAGCCGTCGGCTCCGCGCGGGCCTCCGGTCAACGATGACGCCTCGAGAGCCACGGGGTCTTTGACAACCGTTCAGCGCCGGCAGGCTCAGCGCCAGCCGGCTCAGCGCCTGGGGCAGTCGAGGATGTCGATCTCGACCATGCGCACGGGCGTCGATCCGACGTTCACGATCGAGTGCTTCTCGGGCGGACGCCAGACGATGTCCCCGTTTCTCACGGACAGGGTGGACACCTTGCCGTTCACGTCGCGGATTTCAAGGGTCCCTCCCTCGATCACCACGACCGCCCGCGGGGCGGTGTGCTCGTGCTCCGCGACGGCGGCCCCGGCCGGGTAGTAGTTCGCCACGGCCCGGACCCGCTCATTCTGCAGTATCAACTTTTTCGTCGCGTCCCCCTCCCCCGCAGCCGCGGTGGAGGGCCGCGCCATGGCCGCCGCGATGATCACCGCCGTGACGACCGCTCCCACCGCGACAGCCCCCATGCCGACGGCTCTCCTGACGGCCGCCCCCATGGCAGCCGCCCGTCCACCGGGGGAGACGCCCGGCCCGGCCGCGGTGGCGGGAGGGTTCAATCAGGGAGACTTGGGATGTTGCTGGCTGCTGGATCGCGGCATCGGCATCTCCTCCATGATTGGCGGCCGGCGTGCTCTTGCGTGCCCTCTCACGCTCATCAAAACGTCCCCGCGCGCCGGAGCGACAGGATGGCGGCCAGGATCCCGAGCGCGGCGCCGCCGGCTGCCAGAATGGCCGCGGCTTCGGCCGGCAGGAACCGGCCGGCCACGAGGGACATGAACGGGTTCGTCCGGAAGACCTCCGCCCGTTCCACGATCTGGTGCGTCACGAAGAGGCCGGCCATGGCGATCGTCCCCCCGACCAGCCCCTGCACGGCGGCGGCGAGCAGGAACGGCCCGCGGATGAACGCGGCGGTGGCGCCGACGAGTTTCATGATCTCGATC
>JACOUZ010000017.1 GCA_016177515.1 Acidobacteriota bacterium | reverse complement strand
GGGAGGACCTCGACCGGTACATCCGGCAGTACAAGAGCCGGACCGGTGCCTGAAGGATGGACGATTCTGCCGATCCGGGCCGGCGGCAGATGCTGGTCCGCGCCTGCCGGACCGGCGACCGATTGGCGATCCTCCGTCTCGGGCACCCGCCCGCCGTGGGGGACATCCTGTGCCCGCGCCTGGCGCGAAGCATCGCCTGGCGGCTGCGCGGCACGCGCTCTGTCGCGGCGATCGCGGTGGAGAAGGAGACGGGGGCCGCGCTGGGAAGCATCCAGTTCCTGCGTTCCCGCCGCGACCGGGGAACGTGGCTGTTCGGCCACTGGCGGGTCGCGGCGGGCCGTCGCCGCGAAGGGATCGGGCGGCGTCTCCTGCGCGAGGGGGCCCGGCTCCTCCCCGCGGGGGCACGCCTCTACTCTTACGTCGACTGGGGGAACGAGGCCTCGATCGCGGCGCACGAGCGCTGCGGCTTCGAGGCCGGCCGGACGCTCCATGGGAGCGCCCCTCTCGGGGTCCTGTCAACAATCGGGACGGCGACCCCGGCGCTGCGCCTGGAGCCGGCCCGCCCGGGCGACCGCCCGGTTCTTTGCGGCCTCTACGCGCGCGCCATGGGAAGCCTGTGGCTGCGCCTCTTCCCCCGGCTGCGGCCGCGGAACTATGCCACCGGCCGGTTCGCCGGCTTCCGGCTGGCGCTTCTGGCGCAGGCCAGGGTGGTGGATCGCGCCCGCAACGCGGGCCGGGCAGTCAGATCGGGGTGGCCGGCGCCAGGCGAGTCACAGCCGGCGGGGTTCTTGCTCTGGGAGGGGGATGCGCTGACCTTCTTCGCCGACCCGGAGGTCTGCGATGCGGCGCTCCTGGCCCGCGTGGCGCTCCAGCTCGTCGCCCTGGGCGCCAGCCGCGAGGCCACCCTCGAGCTGCGCGGCCTGCCCAGGGCGCTGGCCGCCCGCCCGGGGCCGATCCTGGCGCAGATTCTCATGGGCATGCCCGACCCGCCGACGCAGTGGAGGGAGTGAGCCGCGGGCCCTTAAGCGTTCCGGGTCCCCGTGCGGGTATCTAATGGTGAGGGGCGGCCGCGCCGGTTCCTTCCTTGGCAGCCTTGTGCGCCGCGATGATCTTGGCCTGCTGGTGGGCCGGGACCTCTTCGTAGTGCGACATCGACATGTGGTAGGAGCCGCGTCCTGCGGTGATCGACTTGAGCGTGGAGGCGTAGGTGAGCATCTCGGACATCGGCACCTGGGCCTTGATCAGCTGCTGGGATCCCTGGGAGGTCATCCCCTGCACCCGGCCGCGCCGCGAGTTGAGGTCCCCCATGATGTCCCCCATGTACTGCTCGGGGGCGCTGATCTCCACGTTCATGATCGGCTCGAGCAGGGTGGCGCCGGCCTCCTCCATGGCCTTCTTGAATCCCAGGGAGCCCGCGATCTTGAACGCGATGTCCGAGGAATCGACGGTGTGGTACGAGCCGTCGAACAGGACCACGCGGAAGTCGACCACCGGATAGCCGGCCAGGAAGCCGTGCATGCGGGCCTCCTGGATCCCCTTCTCGACCGACGGGATGAAGTTCTTGGGGATGGCGCCGCCGAAAACCTCGTCCTCGAACTCGAACCCCGCCCCGCGCGCCAGCGGCTCCAGCCGGATCCAGCAGTCGCCGAACTGGCCGTGGCCGCCGGTCTGCTTCTTGTGCCGGCCCTGCGCCTCCGCCTTCCTCTTGATCGTTTCGAAGTACGGCACCTTGGGGGCGTGCAGGATCGCCTCGACGCCGAACTTCTTCTTCATCCGGGCCAGGGAGACCTCGACGTGCAGGTCGCTGTTGCCGGCGATGATCAGCTCGTGGGTCTGCGCGTCGCGGCGGAACTGGATGGTCGGATCCTCCTCCGCGAGGCGGTGCAGCACCTGGGAGATCTTCTCCTCGTCGGCGCGCGACTTGGGCTGCAGGGCGAAGGTGATCGACGGCTCGGCGAAAGTCACCTTGGGATAGAGGATGGGGTGCGCCTTGTCGGCCAACGTGTCGCCGGTGCCGGTCTCCTTCAGCTTGGGGATCGCGGCGATGTCCCCGGCCCGCACCTCGCTCACGCTCTCCGACTCCTTCCCCTGCAGGATCAGGATGGCGCCGAAGCGCTCCGGCAGGTCGCGGCTGGCGTTATGCACGGTCGAGTCGGATTTGATGACGCCGGAGTAGACGCGGAACAGCGAGATTTTTCCGGAATACGGGTCGGCGATCGTCTTGAAGACGAAGGCGGAGCAGGGCTCGTCGGCCTTTCCCTGGCGCTCCGCCGGGGCATGGTCCCTGGGGGTCTCGCCCTTGTAGGGGGCGCGCTCGCCGGGATGCGGCAGGCAGGCGACCAGCGTGTCCAGAAGCGGGTGGGCGCCGATGTTCTGCAGGGCGGAGGCGCACAGGACCGGGTACAGCCGCCGCTGCTTCACCCCCCTGGCGAGGCCCTGGGACAGGTCCTCCTGGGACAGGGAGCCGCCGTCGAAGAACTTCTCCATCAGGGCGTCGTCCACCTCGGCGACCATCTCCATCAGCCGGTCGCGCGCCTCCTTCACCGCCCCCGCGAGGTCGGAGGGGACGTCCTGGATCACATGGCGGCCGCTGTCGTCCTTCTCGTACAGGAAGGCCTTGTTGGCCACCAGGTCCACGACCCCCGCGAAACCCTTCTCCGCGCCGATCGGGATCTGCACCGGCACGGCCTGGCGGCCGAATGTACGGGTGATCGAGTCGAGGGTGCGCGCGAAGGAGGCGTTCTCGCGGTCCAGCTTGTTGACCACGAACAGCCGGGGCAGCCCGAACCCCTCGGCGTACCCCCAGGCCTCCTCGGTCTGCACCTCGACGCCGGACACCGCGTCCACCACCACCAGGGCGCCGTCGACCACCCGCAGGGCCGCCTTGGCGTCGGCGATGAACGCTCCGTACCCGGGCGTGTCGATGAGGTTCAGCTTGATCTTCTTCCACTCGAGGTGGCAAAGGGCCGAAGAGATGCTGACCTTGCGGGCGATCTCCTCCTCTTCGAAGTCGGTGATGGTCGTGCCCTGGTCCACGCGGCCGAGGCGGTTGACCGTGCCGGAGGAGAACAGGAGGGAGGAGGTGAGGGAGGTCTTGCCGGAGGAGCCGTGTCCAATGATGCCCAGGTTGCGGATTTCAGAGATCTCGTAGACCTTCATGCGAGGGTTCCCTCAACCCGCGCACGTCACTTCCCGGCTTTGATCTCGTCGTAGATCTTCTGCACCAGAGGCTTGACGATGGGGCAGCGCGGGTCGTTGACGTAACAGCGGGCCAGCGTGTCGTTCTTGCAGCCGCAGGAGCAGATCTCGCTGTTGATGCGCTGCAGGAACTTCTCCCTCTGCCCGCGCTTCAGCCCCGCGATGTCGATGCCCGGCAGCTCGGTGAAGTAGTTGGCAACCGCGACGATCGGAACGGTGTTCGTCGGGGCCGGCTCGCCCTGAACCGCCCCGGCGGCGTTCTGCGGCAGAAGCTCCGGCGCCTCGGACGCCTCGTCCTCCGCCTGCGCGGCCGGCTCCGCCTGCTTCGCGGGTTCGGCTGCTGCCGGCGTCGCCTGGGCGTCCGGCGGATTCTCCCCGGTTTGGGAGCCGCCGGGGTTCTCCGCTTTCGTGCAGGCGACAGTGACCAGGATCATGGCCAGGAGAGTGGCGACGAGTGTGAAGCGTCCGCGGGCGATTGGCACTGGAGTTCTCCTTCTTCGGTCTGGAAAGCCTGACAGAAGCCGGGAGTGTACCGCCGGCCCCGGGGCAAGTCAAGAAACCGGGAAACCCGCGTCCCCCGCCAGTCCCCGCCGCGCGCGGATTCCCCGAGGGGATATAATGCCGCGCTGGAGGGACACACCGCTTGTCGTCATGGAACGCCGCGGCCGATTCGCGCCTCGCCGCTTCTGTCCAATCATTGCTGCGCGGCGAGGTCCCTGCGACAAGCCCCCCCGTCGAGGACGTCGAAGCCTGCCTGCGGCGTTACGAGTGCGGCGGCTACCTGTACACGACCTGGTCGGCCGCCGGCCGGCAGGGTTCCCTGCCCGGGGCCTGGGCGGAGGCCCTTCGCCGTGCCCATCGCAAGACCGCCATCGACAGCCTGGCGGCCCTCGGAGAGTTTCGCCGGTTGGGCCGGGCCCTGGTCGAACAGAGTGTCCGCTTCATCCTCCTGAAGGGGGGCGCCTATCTCTACGAGCTGTACGAGGACCCGGGCGCGCGCGGGTTGACCGACATCGACATCCTGATTCGCCGTGAGGATGCGGGTCGCCTGGCGCGTCATCTCATGCGCGCCGGTTACCGTGGCGAGATCGCGGTCGATTTCCCCTGGAATCGCCGCTTCGAAATGTGGCGGCCGGCCGACGGCGCCTGCCGCTTCGAGCTGCATTGGGGGCTTGGGCTTCCCTGGTCGAGCGCGGAGATCGAAAGCCTGTGGGAACGATCCGTGCCCGGCCAGCTCGAGGGGGTTCCGTGCCGCCGCCTCGCACTGCGCGACGCTCTTCCGTACCACGCCGCGCACCTGGCCGCCCACTACTTCGGTCCTCAATTGAAGTGGATCATCGATTTGAGGGAAATGCTGCGCCGTTGGCGGCCCGACCTCGATCTCGTGGCGGACGGGTGCCGCGCCTGGCGCGCGCGCACGGCCACGTCTCTCGCATTGACCCATGTTGCGCGGCTGTTTCCGGGCGAGGTTCCGCCCGGCTGGATCAACCGGCTGGCGCCGGGCGCGTTCCAGCGCGCACTTTACGGACTCTACCGAAGTGAAAATCCGCTGGAGCTGTTCGGAGTGTCCAACGACTCGCGCTGGCGATTCGCGCTCAGGCCCCTGACCATGGACGGCCCGGGGGACGCCCTGCGCCTGGTTCTCAGGGCCTCCTTGAGAGGACTCCTCCGGTCCGCCCGGGTCCGGGGCCTGTCCGGAGGGGTGGAGCCTCCATGGGCCTGGTCCGATTGACCCCCAAGATCCGCGGGTGGTAGTCTACGATTCGTGCAGAAGGCCCGGGTGAAGCAGGTTTCGTGGACCATTCCGAAGCGGCCGCTGGGCGCCCACATGTCGATTGCCGGGGGGGTGGACCTGGCGATCGAGCGCGGCGCGGCGATCGGCTGCACCGCCATCCAGGTGTTCACCAAGAGCAACAACCAGTGGGCCGCCCGGCCGCTCCCGGAGGAGGAGGTCGGGCGCTTCAAGACGGAGCGCGCGCGCCGCGGCATCGGCGAGGTCGTGGCGCACGACTCCTACCTGATCAACCTGTGCTCC
>JACOUZ010000016.1 GCA_016177515.1 Acidobacteriota bacterium | reverse complement strand
TCAAGAGCCTGGAGGACGGCGACCTGGCGCTCGAGGAGTCCCTGCGGCTCTTCGAGGAAGGCGTGGCGCTCACGCGGTTGTGTGCCGCCCGCCTGGAGGAGGCGCAGAAGCGCATCGACCTCCTCACCCGGAACGACCAGGGCCTTCCGAAGCTGGTCCCGTTCGATCCTCCCGGGAGGGACGAGGAGGGCGGCCCCGAGGCTCCATGAGACTGCCCTCCAGGGTGCAGAGAGACCGCCGCCTGGTCGACGCCGCGCTTCGCCGCTTCCTGCCCCGGCCTGGAAGCGTGCCGGTGACGGTGCGCCGCGCCATGGCCTACTCGCTGTTCCCGGGCGGCAAGAGGCTGCGGCCGATCCTGGCGATCGCCGCCTGCAGGGCGCTCGGCGGGCGGGTGGCCGACGTCCTGCCGGCCGGCGCCGCCATCGAGATGATCCACACCTACTCGCTGATCCACGACGACCTGCCGGCCCTGGACAACGATGACCTGCGCCGCGGCCGCGCCACCAGCCACCGCGTGTTCGGCGAGGCGATGGCGATTCTCGCCGGCGACGCGCTTCTGACGCACGCCTTCGAGATCGCCGCCAGCCACCCCGCGGACGAGCGCCTCGCCGCCCGCAAGGTGCTGGCCATCCGCCTCCTGGCGCGGGCCGCCGGCGTGACGGGCATGATCGGCGGCCAGGTCATGGACCTGGAGGCCGAAGGGCGCCCGTACACCTACGGAACGCTCCTGCGCATCCACCGGGGCAAGACCGGCGCTCTGATCAGCGCCGCGGCCCGGATCGGCGGAATCATGGCCGGCGGGAGGCCGGCCGACCTGCGCGTGCTGGGCGCCTACGGCGATCACGTCGGCCTGGCGTTCCAGATCATCGACGACATTCTCGATCGGGAGGGAAGCACCGACCGGCTGGGGAAGACGACGGGCAAGGACGCGCGCGCCCGCAAGGCGACCTACCCGGCCCTGCTCGGCGTCGCGGAATCGCGCCGCCGGGCCTCGGACGCCGCCCGCCTCGCCGAGCGGGCCATCGCCCGACTCGGCCGCCGGGGCCGTCCCCTCGCCGGGCTGGCGCGCTTCATCGTCGATCGCGTAAGTTAGGGGTTGTCGGTGGCGCAGAAAGGCGCGGGACCCCGGGAGCGGCTCGATCGGCTTCTGGTGGCGCGCGGTCTCGCCCCGAGCCGCGAGCGCGCCCGCGCGCTGATCATGGCCGGGGTGGTGCGCGTCGACGGCCACCCCTCCGGAAAACCCGCGGCGCTCGTGGGCCCGGAGGCGCGGCTCGAGCTGGTCGGGCGCGATCACCCGTTCGTCGGGCGCGGCGGAGTCAAGCTGGAGGGGGCGCTTGCGGCCCTGGGGATCGAGGTCGCCGGGCGGACGGCGCTGGACCTGGGGTCCTCGACCGGCGGCTTCACCGATTGCCTGCTCAAGCGCGGGGCGCGCCGCGTCTTCGCGCTGGACGTGGGCCGCGGGCTTTTGGACTGGTCGCTGCGGTGCGACCCACGGGTGGTTCTCATGGAGGGGAGGAACGCGCGTTACCTGGCGCCGGGGGACCTTCCCGGGCCCGTGGACCTGGTGGTGGCCGTCGTGAGCTTCATCTCGCTGCGTCTCATCCTGCCGCCGCTGCCGCCGCTCCTCCTGCCCGGCGCCGACGTCGTGGCGCTGGTCAAGCCGCAGATCGAGGTGGGAAAGGAAGAGGTCGGCAAGGGAGGAATCGTGCGCGACCCCGGGAAGCACCTGGGCGCCCTGCGGTCGATCGCCGCGGCGGCTCGCGTGGCGGGATTCGGCGTGCGCGGGGCCTGCCCTTCCCCGATCACGGGCGCGGAGGGCAACCGCGAGTTCTTCCTGCACCTGGCGCTTCCGCCGGCGGAGTGCCTGGCCGGCGATGCGCTCGACCGTCTCCTCGAAAGGACCATTCATGGCGCCTGAGGCGCGGCCCGGCAGGATCTCCTCCGTCACCATCGTCGCCAAGCGCCAGGCGCCGGAGGCGCGGCTGGCCGCACGGCGCTGCGCCCGGCTCCTGCAGCGCCGCGGCGTGGCCGTCACCTTCGACCCGGAGACGGCCAAGGCGCTCGGCCGCCGCAACGACGCGCACGTCCTCGGGGGCCGGGGGGCGCCCGCCGACCTGTACGTCGTGATCGGCGGCGACGGCACGCTCCTGATGGTGGCGCGCGCCATCGCCGGGCGCCCGCGTCCGATCCTGGGAATCAACCTCGGGGGCCTGGGCTTCCTGACCGAGACCGGCCCCGACGAGATGGAGAAGATGATCGGGGAGATCATCGCCGGGCGCTACGAGCTGGACCGCCGCATCGGGCTGGAGGTCAGCGTGGTCCGCGGCGGCCGGACGATCATGCGCCAGGCGACCCTCAACGACGCCGTCATCAACAAGAGCGCCCTGGCGCGCATCATCGAGATCGGCCTGTCGATCGATCGCGAGCCGGTGACCACGTACAAATCCGACGGCCTGATCATCTCGACCCCGACCGGATCGACCGCCTACTCCCTGTCGGCCGGCGGGCCGATCGTCCATCCCAACCTGGAGGCCTTCCTGATCACGCCGATCTGCCCGCACACGCTCAGCCTGCGTCCCCTGGTCGTCCCGGACGACTCGCTGGCCGAGCTGTCCCTGCGCACCGGCGACTCGGAGGTGTACCTGACGCTGGACGGCCAGGTCGGCCATCCCTTGAGAAAGAAGGACCGCGTCCGGGTGCGGCGCAGCCGCCAGCCGATCCTGATGGTCCGCTCGCTCCGCAAGTCTTACTTCGAGGTCCTCAGGCGCAAGCTGCACTGGGGAGAGCGGTAGGAGCCTGTCCGGGTATTCGGCCGGGCCGCGCGCATGGGGCGTGCGGTTCGCCGACAAGGAGCGAGGAGGAGGGCGATGTGGGTCCATCGCCGACGACGAGCGACGCGGTATGCGGCCGCAATCCCCATGCGCCCTGCGGGGTCCGGCGGCGTGGGGCCGTCTGCTTTGGAGCCGCGCCTCGACGAGGCTCCTGCTTCGGACTTCGTCGCGGCGCCTCGCATCGGGCCCCACGGCGTCCGCAACGCGGCCCGGCCCAATAC
>JACOUZ010000293.1 GCA_016177515.1 Acidobacteriota bacterium | reverse complement strand
TCACCATCCTGGTGATCGCAGCCTACATGGGGCGCGAGCGGGTGCGCGGCCTTGGAATGGTCCATTTTGCGGCGATTTCCGCCCTGATCGGGCTGCCGGTGCTCCTGATCATGAAGCAGCCGGACCTGGGCACCGCGGTCACGTTTGCGCCGCTTTTCGCCGGCGTGGTCTTCGTGGGCGGGATCCGGATGCGGACCCTGCTGATCCTCGGCCTGATCGCCACCCTGGCGCTGCCCCTCGCCTGGGGCCACCTGAAGCCCTACCAGAAGGAGCGCGTCAAGACCTTCCTGGAGCCGTCCCGGGACCCGAAGGGATCCGGCTACCAGCTGATCCAGTCTCTCATCGCGGTCGGATCGGGCGGCCTCTTGGGAAAGGGGTTTCTTTCGGGCACGCAGGGGCAGCTGCAGTTCCTACCCGAGCAGCACACCGATTTCGTCTTCGCGGTCCTCGCGGAGGAGCGCGGATTCGTCGGAGCGCTTTTGGCCCTGGGCCTGTACTTCGTCATCATCTATCGCTGCATCGCCACGGCGCGCGCGGCCCGCGATCGACTCGGCGTCTTCCTGGCGATCGGCGTGGTGTGCGTGTTCGCCGGCCAGTCGCTCCTGAACATCGGCGTGGTCGTCGGTCTTCTTCCCACCACGGGCGTGCCGCTTCCCCTGATGAGCTACGGGGGGTCATCTCTTGCCAGCACCCTCCTGGGGATGGGACTCGTGCTGAACGTCTGGATGAGGCGGCTGGTCAACTGAGCATCCTGACTCCCGCAGGCCCGGGGCATACATGCGCCGCGAGATCCTGATCGAGAGCATCACCCCCGAGACGCGCATCGCCGTGCTCGAGGACGACGATCTCGCCGAGCTGTTCGTCGAGCGGCCCTCCTCCCGCGGCGTGGCCGGCAACATCTACAAGGGCCGCGTGAGCAACGTCCTCCCGGGCATGCAGGCGGCGTTCGTCGACATTGGAATCGGCCGCGACGCGTTCCTGTACGTCGAGGACGCCGGCGGCCGCGTCGATGCCGAGCGGTTCGAGGAGGCGGACCCGGCGGAGGAGGAGCCCGGGGAGACCGCGGCGCGTGGCGCCCCGCAGCCTCCGGCGCGCATCGAGGAACTGATTCAGGCCGGACAGGAGATCGTCGTCCAGGTCCGCAAGGACCCGGTGGCGGAGAAGGGGGCGCGGCTGACATCGCACCTGTCGCTGCCCGGCCGCCTCCTGGTGTACCTCCCGGGCTTCGGCCACGTCGGCGTGTCCCGCAAAATCGAGGACTTGGCCGAGCGCGAGCGGCTCAAGGGTCTGGTGCGGGACCTGGCCGGGGACCTGGGCGCGCCCGGCGGCTTCATCGTGCGCACGGCGGGAGAAGGCCGCGCCGCCTCGGAGTTCCCGGCCGACGCGCGCTACCTGATCGGCGCCTGGGATGAGATCCGCCGCCGGGCGGCGTCCCTGCCGACGCCCGCCCTCCTGCACGAGGAGGCAGGAGCCCTGATCAAGGTCCTCCGGGACCTGCTCAGCCCGGAGGTGCAGCAGGTCCTGGTGGACGGCGAAGCGATCCGCGAGGAGGCGCTGGCGTTCGTGGGCCGGATCGAGCCGGCCCTCCTGCCGAGAGTCCACGGGCACGCCGGCCGGCAGTCCCTCTTCGACGAGCGCGGCCTGCAGCGGGAGATCGAGCGCACCCTGAAGCCCCGCGTCTGGCTGCGGTCCGGAGGATCGATCGTCATCAACCCGACCGAGGCCCTGGTCGCCGTGGACGTGAACACCGGCAAGTACGTGGGCAGGAACCGGCTGGAGGAAACGATTCTCAGGACGAATCTCGAGGCGGCCATGGAAATCGTCCGTCAGATCCGCCTGCGCGACCTGGGCGGCATCATCGTCATCGATTTCATCGACATGGCGGACCAGGCGAGCAAGGACGAGGTCATCAGGACCCTGCAGGCCGAAATGGAGAAGGACCGCGCGAAGTCGCGCATGCTCCAGATCAGCGAGTTCGGACTGGTGGAGATCACCCGCCAGCGCACCCGGCGCAGCCTGGAAAGGGTCCTGTGCCGGACCTGCCCCTCGTGCTCCGGGTCGGGGCGGCTGAAGTCGCCGGAGACGATTCTCTGGGAGATTCTGAGGGAGATCCGCAGGCTGGGCCCGATGCGGGAGGGGATCCGGGTCGCCGCGCGGGTCAATCCGGACGTGGCCGCCTTCCTGGAAGGGGAAGGAGCGGACTTGCTGGGCGGTGTCGCGCCGCCCGCCTGGCCGGCGCTCCTGGTCCTGCCGGACCCGGCGTTGCGCCCCGAGCAATTCGCTTTGAGCGTCCAGGAGCCCGCCTGAAGCGGCCCCGGCGGCCGTGCGCCGGGGACCCGACCCGCCTCAGGCGACGACCGGCGCCGGGCTGGCAGCCGGGAGGCCGATCTCGACTGTGGTTCCCTTGCCCGGCGCGCTCTCGATCCTGAGCGTGCCGCCGTGCTCGTCGACGATTCTCTGCACGATGGCCATTCCCAGCCCGGTGCCGTGGGGCTTTCCGTGGGTGAAGAAGGGCTCGAACACCCTCCGGCGAACCTCCTGCGGCATGCCGCAGCCGCCGTCACGAACGCTCAGAAGGCAGGAGCCGTTGGAGCGGCCGCAGCGAATCTCCAGAAAGCCGCCGCCGGGCATGGCCTCCAGGGAATTGATGATCAGGTTATGGAGCACGCGCAGGATGCGCGCCGCATCCACCGAGGCGCGCGCCTGCTCGTCGAGGCCCAGGGCCAGGCTGATATTGCCGCGCTGCAGGCGCGGCTGAAGTGGCTTGAGAGTCTGGCGCACGAGGTCGGCCAGGCGCACCGGAGAACGCTGGAGGGGGGGCGCCTCCCGCGAGAACTGCAGGAGATCGCCGGTGATTCCCGCCAGCCGGTCCGCCTCCGCCATGATCGTCGCGAGGTGCGGCCTGGAGGGGTCTTCCTCGGGAGCGCGCTCGTGCAGGAGCTCCGCCAGGCCGCGGATGGATGACAGCGGGCTGCGCAAGTCATGGACGACGGCGCGCGCCATCTGTCCGATGGCCAGGGTGCGCTCGGCGCGCACCCGCTCCTCGACCAGGTGGCTGTTCTGGATGGCCACCGCCGCCAGGCCGGCGAGGGCTTCCAGGAGGTGCAGGTCCGGCCGGTGGTGCGGGAGGCGCTTTTTGCTGTCCAGGTAAACGACGCCGATCACGTCGCGGCGGATCGCCAGCGGCAGGCACAGGATCGCCTGGAGCCGGAGGCGGACGATGCTCTCGGTCGTGCAATGCCCCGGATCGCCCGAGGCGACGTCCCGGTAAACGGGCCGGCCGGTCGCCGCCACTTCTTCGGGCACGGACAGGCTGACTTCGGCGCGGTCGTCATCCGCGGCGCCCGGTCGCCAGCGGACGAGACGCCTGCCCTCCCACAGGAAAAGGTAGCCGCGTTCCGCGCCGGAGAAGCGCACCGCCCCGTCGAGCACCCTCTTGAGGACGTCCTCGACCGCCAAAGATGAGGTGATCGTCCGGGCCACCTCCATGAGAGTGACGAGGCGGTCCTCACGGTCATCGGTCCGGCTGACCTGGATCAGGTAGCGCAGCGTGCAGGGGGAGCCGGGGCCGAGATCGATTCGCATGCCGTCCGCCAGCGCCACGCCGCCCTCGGGGACGGGGTTGCCATCGGCGCGCAGCGACGTCACGGACACATGCGGGACGAGGTGGTGCACACCGCCGAACAGCACGATCTGCGCGTGGCACGGTGCGATGCCCGGAACCGGGAGCCGCAGGTCGGCCGAGTGATCGGCCCCGATGGAAAACGGGGTCCGGTCGACCGCCACGACCCTGGTCGACCCTCCGGAGCCGGCTATCTCGAGGCGCGCCATCTGGCGGGGCATGACTGTCCCTCCGTGCTGCCGCTGCCCGCCAATATGGCTTCGGGAAAGCCCGGAGGCAAATGAGATGACACCGCGATCGCGGGGCCGGTCCGGTTCACGAGAGGACAGCCGCCCGCCGGAGGGCAGGCGCCGCCCGGGATGGGACGAGGGTAGAGGACGGCGGACCGCTCAGGACTTGGCGCGGACCTCCTGGCGGACCTTGAACCGGGCGTCGAGCTCCCTCAGGGTGTCCACAATGCCGCCATACTCGAGCTCCTCGTAGCCGACCATGGCAGGCCCGAAGAACCCCTGTTCGCGGATCGCGATCGCCTTGCGCGACGCGATCTCCCGGACCTGATCCCAGAAGGGGTGGTCGAACGCGTCGACCGGCTCGGCGAACTTGCCGTCCTTCATCGAGAAGGCAATGCAGGACACGATCGGCGGCCCGTCGAAGACCGAGATCGGGGAGTTGATCTTGACGGGCATCAGCGGGCCGTGGTGGCTGCCGCGGCTGAAGCCGGAGACATAGTGGGCCAGGCGGAACGGCGCCAGCATCTCGCCGGTTGCCGGGAACTGGCTCTGAACGCGAACCAGCATCACAGGGTCGTCCTTCCCCGAATACTTCCCCGAGATGTTGTGCAGACGGGAGGTCGACACCACCGCCGCGACCTCGCCCGTCGACCGCGTCCTGATCGACTCGACCACGAAACGGTGGTTGTCGCGCAGCAGCGCCGCCACGTCGTAGAGGTTTTCGGGGGTGTCGAGTTCGACGACTCGGTCGCCCTCGGTGTGGTTCACGTCCATGATGGTGAAGCGGAACCCTTTCTTGATCTTCGGGCTCAGAATCAGGCCGGGCGCGAACATCGGGTCGCAGAAGGCCAGGTACAAGGGCAGGTTGTAGGCGCCCGGTTCGGTCTTGTCGGCCATGAACAGCAGGAACGGCTCCGCCTCGCGCTCGATGAACTCTATCTCGGCCGAGGCTGGGCCGAGCCCGCGGACGTTCCCGGAGAAGGCGTCCTTCAGCAGATCCTGCCCTGCGCCGTAGAGGCCTTCCTGCCTGGCGACCTCCGTCGCGGCCTTGAAGGCGTCCCAGCACAGTTTGTGGACCCTGGGGCTGTCTACCCCTTGCGTGTGCGTGGACAGGATGGAGATGTCGTCGCCGGTGTGGCAGACGAAGGAATCGACAAGGAGTCCCTTGCCCTCGGAGGCGATGAACTCCTTCACGCGCCGGATCATCGTTTCGCTGGGCTTGATGTGACCGCCGATGCTGCCGACGTCGGCCTTGATGATGGACAGCGTGATCTTCATGGCCATCGACCTCCTGACGAGAATGGGCCTGCGGATGTGATCGGCGGCAGCCTAGCACATCGGGGCTCGCGGAGTCTATCGGCCGGCCAGCCGTGACCGGCGCCGCTGGGCGGCCGCGCGCTGGCGCCGCCGCTCCTCGGGGGTGCGCAGCGCCAGTCCGGGGACGGGGGTGGGGCGGCCGGTGGCGTCGAGGGCGACCATGGTGACGAAGGCGCTGCAGCAGTGCGCCTGCAGGCCCGACAGGGGATCTTCGGACAGGACCTTGACGCCCACTTCCATCGAGGTGTGGAACGCGGCATTCACGGAAGCGTACAGCTTGAGGATGTGGCCGAGCTTGACCGGGGCGCGGAAGGTCAGGGAGTCGACCGATGCCGTGACCACGTTCGTACGGCAGTGACGGGTCGAAGCGATGGCCGCCGCCTTGTCGATCAGCGTCATCACGTGCCCGCCCCACGCATGACCGTACTGGTTCGTGTCCTCCGGCAGGACGATCTCGGTCATCTCGACGCGTGAATGGTCCGGGGGCTTGCGGGAACGCCGTGCCTGCATGCGTGGTCTCCAGCGTGACCCGAGCCGTCCGGTCCGGGAGCGCCAGGGTATCACACGCGAGTCGGGCCACCGCGCGATCGGATCGGGCTGCCGGACTTGACAGGGACGCGGGAAGGGCGCTAGAGTGGCCGCTCTAACTGAGACTGAGTCGCAATCACAATACGCCGTAACGGAAGGCGGAGCCGGGAATGAAAGGT
>JACOUZ010000340.1 GCA_016177515.1 Acidobacteriota bacterium | reverse complement strand
GTCCTGGGCGGCGCCGCGGTGACCGAGGAGATCTTCCCCGGCTTCCACTTCTCCGTCTGCTCCTACGTCGTCTCGCTCCTGCGCCCGGAGATCATCCGCGAGCTCGACCTCCCGCGCCACGGCCTGGAGATCCTGCCGCTCGACGGCACGATGACGCCGATGCCGAGCGGCGACTACCTGTGGCGTGTCAACGATCACGCCAAGTCGATGCGCGAGATCAGGCGCCACTCGCGCGTCGACGCCGACGCCTACGAGGAGTTCGGCAAGGCGATGGTGCAGATGTGCCGTTTCGTCAAGCCGATCCTCAGCATGACGCCGCCCGACCCGACGACCCTCAACCCGCGCGACCTGATGAAGCTCCTGTTCCTCGGCCGCCGCTTCCAGTCGCTGTCGAGCGAGGACAAGTACAACCAGGTCCAGCTCATGACGATGAGCGCCATCGATTTCCTGGACCAGTGGTTCGAGACCGACGTCCTCAAGGCGACCATGTCGGCCTCGGGCATCATCGGCACGTTCCTCGGCGTGCGCTCCCCCGGGACCGCCTACGTCCTTTTGCACCACTACATGGGGGAGATCGACGGGGCGTTCCGCTCCTGGGGCTTCGCGCGCGGGGGCACCGGCGCCATCTCGAACTCCATCGCCGAGGCGGCGCGCGAGGCGGGTGTCGAGATCCGCACCAAGGCCGGCATCGAGAAGATCCTGGTCAAGAACGGCAAGGCGACCGGCGTCGTCCTGGAGAACGGCGACGAGATCCTGGCCGACGTCGTGTCGTCGAGCGTCGATCCGAACCGCACGTTCCTGAGGATGATCGACCCCGAGCACCTGCCGTCCGACTTCATCGAAGAGGTGAAGCGCTACAAGTTCCGCGGCTCGAGCGGCAAGGTCAACCTGGCGCTCGACGCCCTGCCGGACTTCATCTGCATCCCCGGCCCGGGGGCGCACCTCAGGGGCGCCATCTCGATCTCCCCCGCCGTCGAGTACATGGAGCGGGCCTACGACGAGGCGAAGTACGGCGCCTACTCCAGCCGGCCGTACATCGACATGGTCATCCCGTCCCTGACCGATCCGTCGGTGGCGCCGCCGGGCAAGCACATCCTCTCCTGCTTCGTGCAGTACGCCCCGTACAAGCTGAAGGAGGGGCCCGAAGCGTGGGAGGGGAAGCGCGAGGCGTTCGGCGACACGGTCGTCGACACGATCTCGCAGTACGCCCCCAACCTCAAGAAGATCATCATCGGCCGCCAGGTCGTGACGCCCCTGGACCTCGACCGCGAGTTCGGCCTCACCGAGGGGAACATCTTTCAGGGGGAGCTGTCGCTCGAGCAGCTCTTCTTCCTGCGTCCCGTCCCCGGCTGGGCGAAATACCGGACGCCGATCAAGAACCTCTACATGTGCGGCTCGGCGACCCACCCGGGCGGCGGCATCATGGGGGCGAACGGGCGGATCGCCGCGATGGAGATCCTGAAGGACTGGAAGGGGGGGTCGGCTTAGCCCATGGCCGCGAAGCGCGACGTCGTCATCATCGGTGGCGGGCATAACGGGCTGGTGACCGCCTTCTACCTCGCCCGCGCCGGCAGGAAGCCCCTCGTCCTCGAGAGGCGCCCGATAATAGGCGGCGCCGCGATCACCGACGAGTTCCACACCGGATTCAGGGTGCCGACGCTGGCCCACTCGCTGGGGCCGCTGCGCGCCGACGTCGCCCGCGACATGGCCCTCGAGCGGCACGGGCTGCAGATCATCCGCCCCGAAGTGCGCATCTTCGCGCCCCATCCCGACGGCCGCGCCCTCTTCCTGTACGACGACGCCGAGCGCTCGGCCAAGTCGATCGCCGCCTTCTCGGCGAAGGACGCCGCGAAGTACGGCGAGTTCCAGGGGACGCTCGTCCGGATCGGCAAGGTGATGGCCCAGGTGCTGGAAATGCCCCCGCCCTCCCTCGACCACCCGTCGTCGGGCGACCTGTGGAGCCTGCTCAAGGTCGGCCGCGGCCTACGGGGCCTGGGGAGGAAGGAGATGTACCACGTCCTGCGCTGGGGCCCGATGGCCGTCGCCGACCTCGTGGCCGAGTTCTTCGAGACCGAGCTCCTGCGCGCGGTGATCGCCGCGCGCGGTATGTTCGGCGCCTTCCTCGGCCCCTGGTCGGCCGGGACCTCCGTCATGCTCATGATGCGCGCCGCCGGCGACGGCAACCCCGCCGGCCCGACCCTCTTCCCCAAGGGGGGCATGGGCGCCGTCACCCAGGCCATGGCCGCCGCGGCCAGGCAGGCCGGCGCCGAGATCAAGACCGGCGCCGACGTCCGTCAGATCGCAGTCAGGGACGGCCGCGCCACCGGCGTCGTCCTCTCCTCCGGCGAGACGATCGAGGCCGGCGTCGTGATCTCCAACGCCGACCCGAAGCGGACGCTCCTCGGCCTCGTCGACCCCGTCCACCTCGGCCCCGAGTTCATCGTCAGGATGCGCAACTACCGCGGCTACGGCACTGTCGCCAAGGTGAACCTGGCCCTTTCCGGTCTGCCCGAGTTCACCGCGCTCAAGGTACCGCCCGCAGGCAGCCCCAACGGTAGCGCCGCCCTCTCCGGCCGCATCCACATCGGCCCCGAGATCGACTACCTCGAGCGCGCCTTCGACGACTCCAAGTACGGCGACTTCTCCAAGCACCCGTACCTCGACGTCACCATCCCCTCGATCGCCGACCCGACCCTCGCCCCGGCCGGCAAGCACGTCATGTCGATCTACATGCAGTTCGCGCCGTTCAGACTGAGGACCGGCGACTGGGACTCGCGCGCCGAAGCCCTCCGCGACACCGTCGTGAACACCCTCGCCCAGTACGCGCCCAACTTGAAGAGTCTCGTCCTCAAGGGCCAGGTGATCACCCCGAAGGACCTCGAGACGACCTACTCCCTCACCAGCGGCCACATCTTCCACGGCGAGCTGGCGCTCGACCAGATCTTCACCATGCGCCCGCTGCTCGACTGGGCCCGCTACCGGACGCCGATCCAGGGCCTCTACCTTTGCGGCTCCGGCACCCACCCCGGCACCGGGCTCACCGGCGGCTCGGGCGCGAACGCGGCGCGGGAGATCTTGAAGGACTTGCGCTAAAGGGGTTGTGACCCCGAAACACCGCTCTCCTCCCCCTCGGTCGGCGCACGCTTGCAGGCCTCTTCCCCTCGCGGTATGTTCCACGCCAGCAAGCGCTCACGAGAAGACTACGAATGATCTATATTCTGAGAGGGGCGTCGTGCGACTGGCAGGCTCGCACCGCTTATCG
>JACOUZ010000015.1 GCA_016177515.1 Acidobacteriota bacterium | reverse complement strand
GCGTTGTACAGGACGCCGTCGATGCGGTACTTGATGATGACCTCGCGCTCGCGCGTCTCGATGTGGATGTCCGAGGCGCGGCGTTGCAGCGCGTTGAAGACGGTCGAGTCGACCAGCTTGATGATCGGCGAGTCGGCCTGGGTCAGCTTGTCGATCGACAGCGCCTCCTCCCCCTCCTCGTCGCTGTCGCGGATGACCTGGATCTTGAATTCCTCGGTGGCGGCCTCGAGCACGCGCTGGCTCGACTCGGACTTCTTCAGGACGTCGTTGATGGCGCTCTTCCCCCCGACGCAGATCTTGAGCGGCCGCCCGAGCAGGATCTCGAGCTCGTCCACCATCAGCACGTCGGACGGGTCGGAGAGCACAACCACCAGCCGGCCCTCCTCCTCCTTCCAGGGGATGAAGTTGTAGCGGCACATCAGGTCGACGGGGATGGCCCGGAACAGGTCATGGTCGATGGGAAAATCCGCCAGGTCCACGTACGGGATGCCCAGCCGCGCGGCGATGCGCTGCGCCTGGGCCTCCTCGCCCGACACGGCGGCCCGGTCGGCGCCCTCAACCGCCCGCGTCTGTTCCTTCGGCTTGGCCGGCGCCATCGCTTCCCCCTCAGTACGTCGACTGCGCGTAGGAGCGCAGGAGCGGCAGGTAGATCGCCAGCATGATCAGCACCACGAAGCTCCCCATGACGACCAGCATCACCGGCTCGATGAAGACCATGATGGTGTTGATGCGGGCCTCGATCTCCTCGTCGTAGAAATCGCTGATGTTCGCCAGCATGTCGTGCAACGACCCGGTGGACTCGCCGACGCGCGTCATCTCGATGGCGATGTCGTTGAACAGCCCGGTCGCCTCCAGCGCCTCCCACAGGCTCGAGCCTTCGCGCACCTTGCGCTCGACGTCGATGAGCTTCGCCTCGAATTCCAGATTGCCGACGGCCCGCGCCGACATCAGAAGCGCGGTGACCGCCGGAATGCCGCCCGCGATCAGCGTGCCGAGAGTGCGCGTGAAGCGCGACACGGCGAAGCGGTGGAACACGCCGCCGATCACCGGCACGCGCACCAGGAAGCGGTCGATCGCCAGGCGGCCGGCCGCCGTGCGCGTCCAGGCGCGGAACAGGATCGCGGCCAGCGCCAGGAGGGCGGCCATGAACACGGCCTTCTGCGTGACGAACGCCGAGACGCCGATGAGGGCCCGGGTCAAGAGAGGCAGGTCGGCGCCGAAGTCCTTGTAGAACTCGGTGAACTTGGGGACCACCCAGGTGATCAGGATGGCGATGAGCCCGATCATCAGAACGAACAGGATGGCCGGGTAGATGAGCGCCGTGGTGACCTTGCGCTTCAGCGCCAGGATGGTCTTCTGGTAGGTGATGTAGCGCAGCAGGACGCTCGCGATCTCCCCCGACCGCTCCCCCGAGGCCAGTGTCGCCGAGTAGATCGCCGGGAACATCTCCCCCTGCCCCTGGAACGCCTCCGAGAGCGACGCGCCGCCGCGCACCTTGTCGCGCACGTCCATCAGCGCCTTCCGGAAGGCCTGGTTCTTGCGGCGCTCGGTCAGGATCTCCAGGCTGGCGATGATCGGCAATCCCGCCTTGATCAGGGCGGCCAGCTCCTGGTTGAACAGCAGGAACTCCTTCATCTTGACGGAGCGGCCCGCGCCGAACCCCGGGAGCAGATCGGCGACCCCGCCTTTCTTTCTGACCTTGAAGACCAGGTAGTCCTTTCCCTGCAGGTCGTTGCGGAGCGCTTCCTCCGAATCGGCCGTGAAGGAGCGCTCCATCACCGTCCCGTCGCTGGTGCCGATCTTGGCGATGAACTCAGGCATGGCGGGTGGCTCCGGCCGCGGGGCTCATGGTCTCTGCAGGGACGCGGTGATCGTCATGAACAGCGCCCGGTTGCTGGCCTCGACCTTCGAGGCGCCGACGATGAACAGCTGCGAGTCCCGCAGGTTCAGGACCGTGTTCATGACCGGGGTGTATCGTTCGCCCCCCTCGATCGAGGGTTCCTTCCTCTGCAGCTCGAACGGCTTGAAGCGGATCACCCTGGTCTCGTCCGACACCTGGTCGATGCGGAAGTCAACCCGGTAGTCGTCGCCCACGCGCAGGCTGCTTTTCTCCCCTTCCGTGCCCAGAACGCGCGCGTTCCCGACCAGCCGGTAATCGTTCCAGCGCGTCGACAGGGCCGTCAGCCTGTCGATGACCCCCCGGATCGGCGGCGGCGCGGGCGCCGCCGGCGCCCCGCCGGAGGAGGCCATGATCAGCTGCACCTGGACCTCGACGCTCCGCGGCGGAACGTCGTAGGAGCCGATGATCCCGGTGATGCGCTGGAGGTTCTCCGGCACGTCGATGACCGTCAGCAGCCTCTGCGACGGCTGCACCTTCACGGTGCCGCGCGGTCCGACGTAGGGGCTGATCAGCATGTAGGTGTCATCCACCTTCTTGTAGCGCAGGTTGTAAACGCGCATCCCGATCCCTCCGGGAACGACGGGCACCCGCTTCCCGGGCGCCCCTGCGCCGGCGGGAGGCGCGGCCTCCGCATCGGCGGAATCCTGCCGCGGCGCCGCCTGCTCAGTCGACGACGGGGACGGCGCCGGCCCGGCGGCGGCTTCGCCCGCTGTCTGGGCGGGGAGCCCGCGGGGCAGGGCCAGGATCGCCAGCGCCACGACGAAAGCGGCCGCCACGGCCGTGGATCGCATCACCGGGTTCCTCCGCTTTTTCATGCGTTCAGTGTCCGTCAGATGTCGATCGCTTCGTCCACGACGAAGTAGATGGGGGTCTCGTCCCCGCCCGATCCCACCGTGAACCGGTAGACGCGCGCGCTCGGCGAGCCCACCTCCTCGAGGGCGGGCAGGGCGTCCTGGCCGGCCGGCGCGGACAGCGCTTGCAGGTCCGGCGGCGGGCCCTGCACCGGCCCGATCTTCCCGGGACCGCCGGGGCGCACCAGGAACAGGGTCCCGATCAGGAGAACTATCGTCAGGGGAGCGGCGACGTAGGCCAGCCGCCGGGCGCCCGGGTCGGCCGCCCAGGCGAGCCAGGGGGCCTTCGGGCGGCCCTCCGCCTCGAGGCGCGCCCGCAGCCGGGTGTTGAAGCCGGCCCAGAAGTCCCCCGGGAGGGGATCGCGGCGCAGATCGAGGAACAGGACGGTCGGGTCGCGCTCCAGGGCGGCATCCCGGCAGGCGGCGCAGGTCGCGAGGTGGTCGCGGACCTGCCTTTCGGCCGCTTCAGCGAGCGCACCTGCCGCGAAAGACGACAGGAGCGGCTCGACCGTCAGGCAACCGCCGGGGGGCTTCGGGCCCTTTCTCTCCATGCTGGACTGATCTACGAACAGGACCCGCCGGGCGTCTAGGAGTGTGTCCGAGTAATCGCATGGGCCGCGCACATGGGGCTTGCGAGTCCCAGG
>JACOUZ010000308.1 GCA_016177515.1 Acidobacteriota bacterium | reverse complement strand
GACCCGCTGGCGGCGGTCCGCTTCGCCAACGAGCGGCTGCTGCCGCGGCAGCGCGTCCGCGGCCACACCCTCTGGCCGGAGGACGATTTTCCGCGCACCGTCACCGGCAAGGTTCGCAAGGGGCTCGTGCGGGATCGGATCCTCGCCCGCGAGCGCGACGGCGCTTCCGGGGCGGGCGGCGCGGCGGGCGTTTCCGCGGCCCGCCGGCTGATCGCCTCCCTGGCGCGCGTTCGGCCCGAAACGCTTCGGGACGATACGCGACTGACCGAAGGACTCGGCTTCGCCAGCCTCGATCTCGTGGAGCTGGCGGCCGCCTTCGAAGAGGAGATCGGTGTCGCGCTTCCCGAGGACCGCCTGGGCGAGGCGACGGTCGGAGGCCTCGAGCGGCTCGTCGCCTCCGCGGCCTCCGCCGGGGCGGGCCAGGCGGCCGGTCCGTCGGGGCCGCCCGGACCGGATGGCTCCCCGGCCCCGCAGCCCGTTTCCCCGACGCAGCCTGACGCTCTGCCTGCGCCTGCCGCCGGCCCGCCCGCCGGCCGCGGCTCTCTGCGGATGCCGCGCTGGACGCGGCTCATGCCGGTCCGGCTGGCGCGGCGCGCGATCGAGGAGTGCGTCCTCGTGCCTTTCGTGCGCTTCCACGCGCGGCCCGAGATCGCAGGTCTCGAACACCTGGGAGCCCTGCGGCCGCCCTACCTCTTCGTGCCGAACCACCGCAGCTACATGGACACCGGTCTGTTCAAGGCGATGCTGCCCCGCGCTCTCCGCGGACGGATCGCCCCCGGGATGACGACGCGCTACCACCGCGTGTTTTT
Organism: Acidobacteriota bacterium; assembly: GCA_016177515.1. Lineage (GTDB taxonomy): Bacteria > Acidobacteriota > Polarisedimenticolia > Gp22-AA2 > Gp22-AA2 > Gp22-AA3. Next base: position 2,831 of record JACOUZ010000308.1, on the reverse strand, counting down.
CGGCGAAGCGGCGGGCAGCCGGACGCGCCGGGCGAAGGAATGGACTCAGGTGCGCCTCGTCGAGTTCTTCTTCAACGTGTGGCCGCTGCCGGAGACGGTTGGCTTCCGCCAGAGCCTGCTCTACGCCGGCGAGCTGATGGACCACGGCCTCTCGATCCTCATCTTTCCCGAGGGACGACACGTCCCGGAGCCCGGCATGGCGCCGTTCCGCAAGGGGATCGGCGTTTTCGCGCGCGACCTGCGCGCCCCGGTCATCCCCGCGTACGTCGAAGGGACCGCGCGCGTCCTGCCCGACGGACGATACTGGCCGCGACTGGGCAGGACCCGCCTGGTCCTGGGGCCGCCCCTGTTCATCGATCCCGGCGCCGACCCCGCGGAGGCCACCCGGCAGATCGAAGACGCCGTCCGCCGCCTCGCTCCCCCCGCCGCGAACAGCGCCTCCAGGACTTTCTGAACTTTGTTCTTGAGACAGTGGGCGGGCACTCTGGATTCTGCTAGTCTCCTTGGGTCTCGGCACAACCCGATTGTTCTGACTCTCTGTCCAAGGAGGGCCCATGAAACCGATGAGGCATGCGGCGTCCGTTGTGCTTCTGGTCGCGGCGGTGGTCACGCTGGGGTCGATGGCGTGCACCCAGGGACCGAACCTCGGATTCTCGAAGCCGGCACCGGCGACTCCCGAGGAGCTGCTGGCCGAGCTGAAGACCCACCAGGAGAAGATCGACGCGGCGACGGACGCGACCATGAAGCGGATCGAGGAGTTCAACCAGTCGCGCAAGCCGGGCGAGCGCACCATCCATTTCAGCGAAATCTACGGCCAGGAATTCACCGACACCCAGCGCGACGTCCTGTACCAGCTGATCGCCGAAGCGAAGGACGTCTCCTACAGGTCGCTCCTCGAGAAGATCGTCGCCGACCGCGGCTCGATCCAGGAGCTCCAGGAAAAGGTCATGCACCTCGAGCAGGCGCTGCCGGACAAGTTCGTCGTCGTCAAGAGGGGAGACCGGCACCAGGACCTGGCGATGAACTACCTGGTCAACGAGATGCAGTTGCCGCCGGACAGGGCGAAGACGCTGCTCGCCGGGGCCGACCAGTCCGACGAGCTGGCGCCGGGGAATAAGGCCTGGTTCGCCTATGACCCGAAGGACGACGTCTTCCGCACCTACGTCACCCGCGGCGAGGCCAGGCAGCTGCCGCTGGCGATGAGGCGCGCCAACCAACGCAATCTCATCACCGACCGGGACGCGGCGCGCTCCGAGCGGGACGCGGCGCAGGCCGAGGTGACCCATCTGCAGGGGGTCAAGGCGGGGCTCGAATCGGATATCTCGGCCCTGCAGCGCAACAAGGCCATCCTCGAGGACAGCGTAGCGCGCCTCTCGAGCGACCTCTCCTTCCGGCAGAACAGCCTCTTCTATCACGCCGCCAACGTGCGCGACCTCAAGGAGCAGGGCGTCCTGTCGCCGGTCCTGAAGCGCGTGCTTGACGTCAAGCCGCTCCAATACGAGACGGCCCTCGACCTGCGGCAGAACACGACGATCACCCTCGACCCCCGGCTGTTCGGGCTCGAGAGCATCGAGCGCGTGCGCCTGCTGCCGCCGATCTTCCAGGAGGGCCGTGACTTCACGGTGGAGACCTCGGAAGGGACCGGCAACGCCCGGGTCGTCATCCTCGATCCCGATCTGTTCAAGGGGAAAGAGGTCCTGGTCGCCGTCGGCGGGTAGCCGCACCGCCACCGGCCGGTCCGCTTCGCAGGAGCGGCCACGGGCGGCTCGGGAGCCGGGCAGTCATCCCCCGCTCCCGCCGCCCGCGGCCGCACTCACCCACAAGCCGCCGGTGCGCATCGTGGTCGAGAACTCGGCGTCGGTCGCGGTGTGGAGGCCGAAGTTCCCCTTCGTATTCGCGATGGCCCGCGTGACCATGTTTTCGACTGGCGACATGCGTCGCCGCGATTCAATCTGCGAGCGTTCGCCATCGTGCGATTTGTCGGAGGCCAGCAAGGCGGTCGTTTTTGACGGGGACATGCCTCAACCAGGCGCCGTCGCGTATAAGAGGCTTCGATGAGCCAGGAGGCGCCCGGCATCGTGGTTCTGGATCGCAGCATCGATCCTGTGGAACTCCTCCGCCTCGTCGATCTCTACTTCGGCGACATGGTCAAGATCGTGGTCGATGCTCGGAGGCGGGTGCCGCGGTCGATGGAGAGCTTCACGCCGATGCGGAACAGGTGCTCCTGTCGCAAGGCAGCGCCCAGGCTGATCTCTGGGGGGCCAACTACTATCCCGGCCAGGGTCCCGACGGATGCCTGGAGTTCACTGCGCTGATCGGACGCGGTGAGGAGCTGCCACGGTGAAGGGCCAGCATGCGTCGCTCTCCTCGGATCGGTGGGCGCGCTTCTCGTTCGACGAGCAGGTGCTGATGATCGGGAACGAGATGAACCGTGCCGCCAAGCTCCTGACTCCTTGCGAGAGGGAGTGCGTGCGTGCCTGCTACGAGCGCATCCTGACCCTGGTCGACCTGACGGTGCACGTCCAGGATCGGCCATCGCGCCGGCGGGAGCTCCTCCGCTGGCGAGACCTGGTCGCCGGCATGCTGATCGCCGAAACGCCTGACGCGGAAGCCCATGCGGAAGCCTTCCGCTGCCTGTTGCGCTTCACTCCCGCCGCTTCGGCTCAGATCCCTTTCGTCCTCCATGCACCCTCCGCGTCGTCCGCCTCTGGGACGCAGCCCGTGATCGGGCCGGAGAGACTCCCGCCCTGAGCCGGCGGCGCGTCGGTGAACACCCCCGATCTCACACGCCGATGCCCGGGGGCGCAATGACGTCTTGCGCGCTGCCACAG
>JACOUZ010000307.1 GCA_016177515.1 Acidobacteriota bacterium | reverse complement strand
GCGAGGAATCGGGCCGGCGCGGCGGTAAGGGGCCGGCGGTCAGTCAGCGGTGGCGACCCCTTCAAGCTTGATCTCCCTGAGCTTCGCGAGCAGCCTGGCATGGAGCGCGAACTCCGCGGCCGCCTCCTGCTTCCGGCCGGTCTTCACCAGGGCCTTGGCCAGCGAGTAGTGGGCCTTCGGATTGAGGGGGTCGAGCTCGAGCGAGCGCCGGTACAGTGGGATCGCCTCGGCGGTCTTCCCCTGCCCGGCGAGGATCGAGCCGATGTAGTACCAGGCGTAGGGGTCGGTGGGGGCCAGGCGGCTCGCCTCCTGGAATTCCGCCAGGGCCTCGTCGTTCCGGCCCTGGTTGAGGTAGGTCCGGCCGAGCTGGAAGCGGGCGTCGGCGTTTCCCGGGGCCATCTCGATCGCCTGCTTCAGGGCCGCGACCGCCTCGTCGAACCGCAGCCATTCGCGGTAGTGCCTGCCCATCTGGATGTGGATGCGCGCGTCCTTCAGGCCCCGGTCGAGGGCGGACTTGAGCACCGCCTCGGCCAGGTGCGGATCGCTGTAAGTCTCCAGGGCCGCCGCGTGGTTCACCACGAGCTGGACGTCGTCGGGGGCGTCCGCCAGGGCGCCCTTCTGCAGCTCGAGTCCCTCCTGATGGCGCGACTGCTTGAAGCGAACCTCCGCCAGGAACTGGCGGGCTCTGGGCGACTTCGGCGCCAGGGCGGCGGCGCGCTCCAGGCGCTCGGCCGCCTCGGGAATGCGGCCGGCCTGGAACAGGAAGACCCCCACCTCCGTGAGAGTGCCGGCGTCTTTGGGATTGACCTTGAGCTCCTTCTCGAACTGGTTCAGGGCCTGCTCGAGACGGCCGGCACGGGCGTGGATGGCCCCCATGCGGCGGTGCACTCCCGTGCGGGACGGGTCGGAGGCCACCACCTGCCGGAGCTCCGGCAGGGCCTCGTCCTCGCGGCCGAGCGCCAGGAGGACGTCGGCACGCAGCAGGCGCGCGTCGGAAGCCGCGGGGGCGGCCTCGATGGCGCTGCCGGCCTCCGCGAGGGCCTCCGCGTGGAGGCCGGCGGCGAGCAGGGAGAGGCCCCGTTCGTAATGCAGCGTGTAGTCTGCGGGAGACCGCTCGAGCAGCCGGGCGAGAAGGGCGGCGGACTCCGCCGCGCGGCCGGATGCGCGCAGCCGCCGCGCTTCCGCGAGAGCCCGGGCAGGGTCGGAATCGCCGCACGCCGCCGCGGCGATGGGCGCGAGAAGGGCGGCGATCAGGAGCAGGGCGGATCGGTGCGGGGCCGATAGTCTCCGGCGGAGCATGGATCAAGCATCGTAGCACACGGTGGAAACGGGCCGCCGCAGGCCGGTCCGCGGCAGCCCCGCCGCCGGCGGGCCGTGCCGCGCCGCCGCGGCCGGGCCGGACCGGCCCGATGGCACCGACGCCGGGGCCTGGAAGTGGTCAGATCTTGGAAACGTCGGCCGCCTGGAGGCCCTTCGGTCCCTGCGTGACCTCGAACTCGACCGCCTGGCCTTCCTCCAGGGTCTTGTACCCGTCACCCTTGATAGCGGAGAAGTGGACGAAGATATCTGTTCCATCCTCCTGCTGGATGAAGCCGTACCCCTTGCTGTTGTAGAACCACTTCACCTTGCCCTTGGCCACCGGGGACCCTCCTCGCCAGACAAAAAAAATCCACAAAAGCAACGGCTCTTGTGGTCCGAACTAGTACCGCACGGCCGGGCCCTTGTCAACACTCTTTTCGCTCCCCGGGGGCGACCGGTGCGTGCTCCAGCAGGTTGCGCTTGCGCTCGCGGAACGATTGCATCTCGGAGGCCACCTGGCGCAGCAGCACCAGAGCCCCTTCGCGGTTGTTCGACTCGAACTCGCGGGCGATCAGTCGGATCTGGCCCTCGATCCCCTGCAGGCCGCGCAGGTCCTGATCGAGCTGGCCGCGCAGGGCGCGCGTGGCGGCGTTGAACGCCTCCTCCATCTCCTTGAAATTGTCGTGCCGGCGGAGCGTCACGCGCGCCCCCCAGCGGCCCGCCTCCAGCTCGCGCAGGCCGCCCGTGATCTTGCAGACGACGCCGGCGGTCTTGTGCGTCTCGAGAATCTCGATGGCGAAGACGGCGGCCACGAAGAACAGCCCGACCCCCACGAGGTAGAGAACCGAGCGCAGGTCGTGGACGTCGCCCGCCCCTCTGGCGATAGGCCCGCGGCTGCGGAGGAGGTGCCTGTTCTCGACGCTGAGGAGGTGGATCAGCGCGGCGGCGAACACCAGAAGGAAGGACATGCCGAGGACGGCGATGATCGCCGAGCGCAGCTGGTAGGACGGATCGACCACGTACTTACGGCGCCGGCCCAGGATGCGATCCGCCAGGCGCGCCAGCCGGCCGGGCGCGGGGAAGTCTTCGTGGACGATTCCGTCCATCACGGTGTGCCGGCTGCCAGACCCCATCGACTCTCCGCGTGGCCGGCGCGCGGGCCGGCCCTGCGGCGGAAAATATAGGTTCAGGCATGAGGCTTGTCAAAACCGCTTCCAGCCGGTCTCCGGGTCTGCTACAGTCCGGCCCCTCGGGACCGAGGCGCTGGCGCTTGAGCCACGGGGACGGAGGACAGGTGGGTTCACGGGCAGCACGACTGGGAACGGCCGGCGGGGCCTTGCTGTGCGCCTCGATCGTGGGCGCCGCGGCGCCCGGCTCCCATGACGAAAATGACATCCGCGCCCGCCTGGCGGCCTATGCCCCGGTGCGTCTGCAGGCCGACCTGGCCGGCCTCGGCGCCCGCGAGCGTGAAGCGCTCGGAAAGATCGTAACGGCGGTTCAGGCGGTGGACGGGATCTACTGGAAGCAGATGGGCCGCCAGGCGCTCGAAGCACGCCGGGCTCTCGAGGCCGACGCCGGACCGGTGGGGCGGCTCTACCGGGATTTCCTGTTCATCAACTACGGGCCTTTCGACATCCGCAGGGACAACGAGCGCTTCACGGCGGCCGGGTCCCCCGCGGGGCCGCGTCCGGCGGGGGCCGGCTTCTATCCCGAGGACATGACGAAGGAGGAGTTCGAGCGGCGCGTGCAGGACTTCCCCGATCTGAAGGAGGAGTTCGAGAAGATCAACACGCTGATCCGGCGGATCGACGGGACGCTCGTGGCGGTGCCGTACGAAAAGGCCTACATCGACGATCTGGCGGCGGCGTCGCGCGCCCTCGCGGAGGCCGCCGCCCTGGTCGAAGGCCCCAGCCTCAGGCGTTACCTGTCGCTGCGCTCGCAGGCCCTGCTGCGCGGCGACTACTACGCCTCGGACGCGGCCTGGCTGGACGTCCAAGACAATCTTCTCGACGTGGTGATCGGGCCGATCGAGACCTACGACGACCTGCTCCTGGGGCTGAAGGCGTCCTACGAGGGGGCCGCCCTCGTGAAGGACGTGAAGGCCTCGGGCACCCTCGACGTCTACAGACAAAACCTCGCCGGGATGGCGCAGGCGCTGCCGGTCGAGGCGGCCTTCAAGAAATCGAACCCCGGCAGCGGCAACGTGCTCGAGATTCTCAACGTGGTCCGCTTCTCGGGAGATTTCAACGCCGGCATCAAGACGGTCGCCGCGTCCCTTCCCAACGATGAGCGGGTGCTCCAGGAAAAGGGCTCCAAGAAACAGATCTACAAGAACGTCCTGGAGGCCAAGTTCGACGCCATCCTTCTGCCCATCGCCCGGATCCTCCTGCCGAAGAAGGATCATCGCCTGGTCACCAGAGAAGCGTTCGTCACCAACGTGATCCTGCACGAGCTGTCCCACACGCTCGGGGTCGACTACGTCCCGGGCCGGAAGGACCTGACGGTGCGCCGGGCGCTCAAGGAGAGGTACGCGGCGATCGAAGAGGCGAAGGCGGACGTGGTGGGCATCTTCAACATGCAGTACCTGGTGGCGCAGGAGATCTTCACCGACGAGGAGGCGCAGGAGAACCGCGCCACGTATCTCGCCTCGATCTTCCGTTCGGTCCGCTTCGGCACCGAGGACGCGCACGGCCGCGCCAACGCCGTCCAGCTCAACTATCTGCTGGCGGAGGAGGGGATCGAGCTCGATGGCAGGAGAGGGGAGTTCTCGATCCACCCGCGCAAGTTCGATGCCGCGATCGCGGGGCTGGCGAAGCGGCTCCTGGAGATCGAGGCGACCGGGGACTACGCCCGCGCCGGCGACCTGATCCAGCAGTACGGCCGGCTGGACCCGGGCGTGCAGGAGACGCTGAAGCGGATCGAGCAGGTGCCGGTCGACGTGGTCTTCACCTATCCGCTCTGAGGAAGGATCCGGCCCCTTGCAGGTCAGGGACGCCAGCCGCGACGAGAGGGTGCGCGTCCTGCGCGCCACCCACGGCCTGTGGGGCGGCGGCCTCGGCCTCGACGATCACCTGGCCCTGAACCTGGCGCTGATGGAATCGCCCTGGGGCCGGGAGCACGGCCGCTTCCTGGTCGGCTGCGACGACCTGGGCAACCTCGCCGCCGCCTTGAGATCGTGGTGGCACCCCGGCGGGCTCGACGGCCGGCCGGTCCGGATCGCGCGCCTGGACGGCGTGTTCACTTTTCCCGAGGTGCGGGGGCGCGGCCACGCCGCGCAGATCGTCACCGGGGCGCTCGCACGGGCCCGCGCCGAAGGCTGTCACCTGGCCCTGCTGATGGCGGAGGGTGGCGCGGGACTGTGGGCCGGCCTGGGTTTCCGCTCCCTCCCGGCAAGCGAGACCGCCTGCCGGACGGTCCTGCCGGCGCCCTGGCCCAGGGAACCGCCCTGGGCCGCCGCGGGCGACGATCCGGAGGCGCGCGTGCCCGGCCTGCGGCCGGCGCTTCCCGGCGACCTCGACGGCATCGCGGACATCCATCGCGAGGAGGCCGCCGGCCAGAGATTGCGCCTCGAGCGCGGCGGCGGCGCCTGGGAGCAGGTTCTCTTGGAGCGGGATCTGCGGCGGCGCTTCAGGGGGGAGGAGGGCCCCTTCTGGGTCATCGAGAGGCAGGGGCGCATCGCAGCGTACGTGCTGCTCGAGGCGGCCCCGCCGACGCTGCGCTGGCGGGAGCACGGGGCACGCCGGGGCGCGGAGGACGGCCTGGCCGATCTCTTCTGGAGCGCCCTGGTCTGGGCGCGGCGGCGGCTTCTCCAGAGGATCGAGGGATGGCGGATGCCCGGGGCGCTGACGCTCGGGCCGCTCTATCCCGCCTCGGAGCGGCGCCGGAAAGACAGGATCCCGATGCTGCTGCCGCTTCATCCCGGGGTTGCGCCGCCGCCTTTCGCGCGCGAGGAGGACTGCCGGATCTTCGAGCTCGACGTCAGTTAATCTTCTTGCGCGCCGCTTCGAGCTGCTTCTCGAGCTTCTCCTTCTTCACCATCAGCGCCGACACGTCCGCGGTCGTGCCCATGCCGGTCATGCCCGCGGCCCGGCCGGACTGGGCCAGCTGGTTGTTGACCTGCATCAATTCCTGCTCGAGATCGCGGACGAGCCGTTGCTCGTCGCTGAGGGCGGTCGGCAAGAAGGAGAACTGCCCCGTCCTCACGTAGTTCACGCCGAGCCAGACGCCCACGAGGACCACGATCAGAAGGACCAG